>JAILGY010000153.1:0-8103 GCA_024696325.1 bacterium
TCCATGACCCTGGGCTTTTTCGCGGGCGATTGCTGGGCGGTGCTGGCGCTTTGGATGATGAACGCGCTGCAGTCTCTGGGCCAGAGCGGTTCGGTGTTCGTGACGCTCTTTGTGATGGGCGGTGCGGCGGTGCTGATCTCATCGCTTCTGCCGAAACTTTTTTACTGTCCCGCGTGGCTCTGCGGCTGGGCCATCGGCCTGACTGTCATGGGGCCGATGGAATTCACACAGTTCGGCAGCATGCCCTTCCAGATCGCGGCCGCGATGTTCGCGGGCGTATGGTATGTTGGCGTGCTGGTGGAGTGGATTCACCAGAAGCTGTGCCAAGGCAAAAAAAGATAAACGAAATCAGAATGGGAAAGCGTTCCGTCCGGTTTGTCGGATGGAACGCTTTCTTTTTTAAATCTTCTTAAATCACATCAGCTGCCCAGTCCAGTGCCGGACCGAGGCTTGTTCTCCAGTAGGACCAGTCATGCAGCCCGGGGGTCTCCTCCGCTTTTACAGGCAAGCCGCATTCCGCTGCCTGCCGGGCAAAAGTGCGGTTGGCCTGCAGGAACCAGTCGCGATCGCCCCAGGCGAGATACAGGGAAAGTTTGCGGACGTCCCCTGCGAGCAGTGTGTCCCATTGCGCCTCCGGCCGCAAGGCTGCCTGACGCAGATCGCCGGGCGGAGGGAGCTGACAGATGCGGAATAGCTGTGCAGCTTTTTTCAGATCCAGCGCACCTGAGATACTGAAGGCTGCGGCAAAAAGCTCCGGTTCGCCGAGCGCCAGACTTAAAGCGCCGAAACCGCCCATCGAAATTCCGCCGATGGCGTTGGCTTCGCGGGCAGCCGAAACTCCGCTGCGTTCCTGCGCGACGGGGAGCAGTTCCCTGAGCAGTGCCGAGCGGGCGCAGAATCCTTCGCCCCAGTCCAGATAAAAAGAATTATCCAGCGCCGGCAGCAGGATGGCCAGCTGCAGGCGTCCGGCAGCCGAGGGGAGATCGAAAGCGTTCAGCGTTGTTTCCGGCGTTTCCCCCGCGCCGTGCAGCAGCGTCAGCAGACGGTGAGGCCGGGCTTCATCCGGCGGCAGGAGCAGCAGGGCACGTACACCGCTGCTCAAAAAACGGGATTTCATTTCCATAGAGCATATCGCCATGGGCGTGTTCCTCCCTCGCTTTGTCTGACTTGAACAAAAGACGAGTCAGAAATTTTATATCGCGTAGTGACACGTGTCACTACGGAGAGCATGATTCTTTTATATAATAGAATTGTCAAAAAAGCAACAGATTCTTTATTTTCAATTTTTTAAGGAGGACCCCACACATGAGTTACAAAATCATGGGCATTACCGCAGGAAGAAAGAACAGCAACAGCGAGATCCTTCTCAAGGCCGCACTGATGGCCTGCGAAGAGCAGGGCGCCGAAGTTCGCATGATCAACCTCCGCGACTTTAACATTCTCGACTGCAGCGGCTGCACCGCCTGCACCGAAGCCATGGCGCAGGGAAAGTACGTCGGCTGCACCCTGGAGAAAAAGGACGACAAGAAAAAGATCATGGACGTCATGCTTGACCAGGACGCGATCATCGTTTCGGTCCCGACCTATGACCTCATGCCCGCATCCCCCTACCTCACTTTCGCGCAGCGCAGCCTGAGCTATGAGACCTCCTTCCTGGAGCATATCAATGTGATTGAACACAAGGACCGCGTGGCCGGCCTGATCTCCGTCGGCGGCTCCACCCGTTCTTGGCAGGCCATGGCCCTGGAGGGCCTGCAGGCCACCATGTTCACCACCGACTTCAAGGTCGTCGACATGATGCTGGCGACCCGCGTACCCGCCCGGATGCAGTGCCTTGCCGACGACGAGCTGCTTGCCCGAGCCCGCAAGATGGGCCAGAACATTATGAAAGCTGTCGCCACACCGCCGGAAGAGCGCGGATGGCTGGGTGAGGAAGACATGGGCTGGTGCCCGAACTGCCACTCCAACCTTCTGGCGCTCGGCGAGCCGCAGTGGGACGGCACCTTCTATCCCATCGAGTGTGCGGTCTGCGGCGCGGGCGGCACGCTTGAAAAGGCAGAGGACGGCAAGTGGAAATTCGTCATTCAGTCCGATGGCCTGCTGAAGGACCGCACCACCGTCAAAGGGCGTGCGCTGCACCTGGATGAGATCGGCGAGACACAGATCGGCCTGTTCCGCAGCCCGGAGAAGCAGGCGAAGATCGCCGAGCGCAAGGGCATGTTCATCGAAAAGAAGTTCAAGGGCCTTGACTGAAAAGGAGAACGGGAATGAATCAAACGAAGCTGAATCCCTACAGACGCAGCGTTTCCATCATCGGCGTAGGCTGCACGCCCTTCATGTACACGGTGGACAAGGAAGAAACCAACGGCCTGACCGAAGGCGAGCTGTTCGGCTACGCCGCGCTCAAGGCCATGGAGGACGCCGGAGTCAATCCGCAGGATGTGGACTTCTACTTTCATGGTGAGGCGAGCCCTCTCAACGGCTCCAACTACCTCACGCCCAACATCCATGTAACCAACTGGTTCGGCATGAAGGGCAAAGCCAGTATTCACCACTCCGAAGCCTGCTGCACCGGTTACTACGCAGTGGAAGAAGCGGTGAACGCCGTGGCCTCCGGAAAGTATAACTGCGTGCTGTCCGGCTGCGTCGAGTTCGGCGACAGTCTTGCTGTGCCGAATCACCCCTACAGGCGCGAGAAAATGACCATGGACAAGTTCCTTCAGACCACCGCCTGGCTCTATGACCGCGCCTACACCCGCAGCCTGATGGCTGGCCAGGAGCTCATCTACGATGATGCGGCCGAATGGTACAAGCGCACACGCGGCCTGACTGACGAGCAGATGGACGACACTCTCAACTGGATGTGCATCAACAACCGCCGCAACGCATCCGTCAACCCCCTGGCCATTGAGCGCAAGACCTATGAGGAGTACGCAAAAGAAGCGGGCTATGACGATGTCATGGACTATATGCGCTCTCCCTACAACCCCAAGATGGGCGACTTTCTGCGTGCCGGCGGCCTGGAACTCAAGTGCGACGGCGCCGCGGCTGTGGTAGTCTGCGCTACAGAGCTTGTGGACAGGTACATGGGCAACAAGAGCCACAAGCCCATCGAGGTTCTGGGAATCGGCTGCTCCGCCTGCGAGGCCACCACGCCGCACTTTGAAGTGCGGGCAACCGAGGAGGCCGTGCGCCAGGTCTATGAGGTCACCGGTGTCAAACCCGAAGAAATCGACATCTTCTACGCCAACGATTTCATCATTACCTCCCACCTGGTTGCCGCCGAGATCGCGGGCTATCTGCCCTACGGCGAAGGCTGGAAGTACATCTGCGAGGGCCGCACCGCCTACGACGGCGACAAGCCCATCAACACCAACGGCGGGCGCACTTCCTTCGGTCACGCTCATGCGGCCTCCGGTCTGGCCGACCTCTACGAGGCCGTGCACCAGATGCGCGGCGAGGCCGGCGAAGGCCAGGTGAAAAAGCTGCCGAAGACCGCGATGCTGCGCGGTTACGGCGGTGCGCAGAACATCTGCACCTACATCATTCGGACAAAGGACTGAGGGGAGGAGACGAACATGGCAATTCAGCTTGAAAAAGTCGTAGAAACCTTTTACGAAAACCTCGAAAAAGGTAAAATCACCGGCAAAAAGTGCACAAAGTGCGGTGCGGTGGAATTCCCCCCGGTTTACGCCTGCAATTCCTGCGGCTGCTGGGACATGGAATGGGTGGAGATCAGCGGAAATGCAAAGCTTCATTCCATCGTGATGCCCGCCCCCCTCTCCAACAAGCCTGAATACAAGGCCCTGGGCAAATTCGCCTATGGTGAAGTCGAGCTTGAGGAGGGTTCCCGCCTGAATGCGGTCGTGCGCGGCATCAACAAGAAAAAGCGCAGAGAGATTCTGGACGCCGGCGCTCTGCCGGTGCCGGTCAAGGCGGCCATCTACCAGCGTGACGGATTCAAGACCGTTGTATTCGACCTGGTTGAAGAATAATCAATTATTTCTGTTTTCTATTTTAATATTATTTTTAGGAGGATTTTATCATGGACAGAAAAGAACTGGAGCAGAAGATCCTGGAGCTGGTTGCCATCTCCTACAAGAAGAACGCGGATGAACTGAGCCTTGAGACCAGCTTCAAGGCTGATTTGCAGGGCGCTTCCGTGCAGATGGTCGCCCTGGTGGCAGAAATTGAGAACGAAACCGATGCCTGCGTTACCCTGCAGGACGCCGCCGCATGCGAGACGATTGCCGACCTGGTTGACCTCGTCGAAAACGAACTCTAAATAAACATTGCCGGGCAGACCCATGCGCTGCCCGGCTTTTCAGGAGATATGCTATGAGTATTTTGGATACTATCTACGCCAAAGCAAAGCAAAATCCCCAGAAGGTGGCCTTTCCGGAGGCAGCCAATGAGAAAATGATGCAGGCGGCTTACGAGGCCGGGCGTGACGGATATATCTACCCGGTTCTCCTCGGCGATGCGGAAGAGCTGCGCGCCCTTGCCGGGCAGCGGGGCTATGAGCCTGAGATTTTCACTTTCGTTGATCTGAACGACGAAGAGTACAAACAGAAAGTCATTGCGGCCTATGTGGCGCTGGAGGACACCCGCCTGAAGGAAAAGGCGCTGGCACGCCGGATGCAGGATCCCCTCTATTATGCGATGGCAATGCAGAAGGTTGGCGAGGTTGCCGTTACCTTTGCCGGCATTGACAACACCACCGGCGATGTGCTGCTTGCCGGCCAGATGATGATCGGCCTCAAGCCGGACATCAGCACTGTGTCCAGCATCGGTCTCTGTGATATCCCCGGCTTTGAGGGCAGTGAGGGTTCTCTCCTTGCCATCGGTGACAGCGCTGTCTGCACCAACCCCAATCCGGAACAGCTTGCGGATATCGGAATCTCCGCCTGCGAGACCGTAGAGAGCCTGCTCGGCTGGGAGCCGCGCTGCGCCTTTGTATGCTACTCCACGCTCGGCAGCGGGCAGGGTGAGCTCATCGACAAGGTCACCGAGGCCGTGAAGATCGCGCAGGAGAAGCGGCCCGACCTCGCCATTGACGGTGAATTCCAGTTCGACGCCGCCATCAGCCCCGCGGTAGCCGCCAAAAAGGTCAAGCGTGACAGCAAGGTGGCAGGCCGTGCCAACGTAGTCATCTGGCCCGACCTGAACGTCGGAAACGTGGCTGTTAAGCTCATCCAGCAGTTCGGCCACGCCGATGCCTACGGCCCGATGCTGCAGGGCTTCAACAGTGTTGTGTGCGACTGCTCGCGCGGTGCGCCCGTATCGGAAATCAAGGGCAACATTATTATCTCTGCTGTTCGCGCAGCCGGTATGAAAAAGTAAAAGGGAGGGGGCCCGGAGCATGAGTATTCGCATTTTTGCTGTCAACCCCGGTTCCACTTCCACGAAAATTGCGCTTTTCGAGGATGAAAAGTGCCTGTTCTCCAAGAACGTCGCCCACGATGCAGCGGAGTTGGCAAAATATTCCGATATGCCCGCACAGCTCCCCTACCGCCGTGACATGATCCTTCACCTGCTGGAGGAAAACGGCGTCTCGCTCGAGGGCGTGGACGTTTTTGTCGGCCGCGGCGGCGGACTGGTAAATATCGAAGGCGGCGTTTACGCCATCGACGAAACTGTCCTGGAGCATGCCCGTACCTGTGCTAACGGCGTTGTCCATCCGGCAACGCTGGGGCCGCAGCTGGCCGATGAGTTTGCCCGCCGCTTCGGCGGCAGGGCCATGGTCGTGAACCCGCCCGATACGGATGAGTTCCAGGATCTGGCGCGCATGACCGGCATCAAAGGCGTTTACCGCACGTCGCACCTGCATGCGCTGAACCTGAAGGAGACCGCCATCCGCCACAGCAAAGAGGTGCTGGGCAAGCGCTACGAGGAATGCAGCTTCATTGTCTGCCACATCGGCGGCGGCATCTCAGTTTCCGCACACCGGAGAGGAAAAATGGTGGACGGAAACGATATCGTCGGCGGCGAAGGCCCCATGGCTCCCACCCGCTGCGGCAGTGTATCCGTGTACGGTTTGCTGGACTATATGGAACGGGAACATGCTGACGTCAGGACCGTTCGCAATCTGGCCACCCGCACCGGCGGCTTTGTCAACCACATCGGGATTTCCGATGCAGTTGAGCTGACACGCCGTGCTTCTGAGGGCGACAAATATGCCGCCATGCTCTGGAACACCATGATCTACCAGATTGAAAAAGCCATCGGTGCGATGGCCGCGGTTCTGCACGGCGAAGTCGACGGAATTTTGCTGGGCGGCGGCATGGTGCACAACAAGGATCTGGTGCAGCAGATCACCGATAGCTGCGGCTGGATTGCCCCGGTCACGGCCTATCCGGGCGAATTTGAGATGGAGGCCATGGCAGCGGGCGCCATACGCGTCCTCAAGGGCGAGGAGGTCCTGAAAACCTATACCGGAGAGAGGGTCTTTGAGGCCTTCGACTTTGCAGAATGACGGAGCGGAAAACGAACCGCGCGCTGGTGCTTGCCGCAAGCTGTTTTGTGGTTCTGTGCGTCGGATCGCTCTACGCCTGGAGCGTTTTTGCCGGGCCGATGGCCGAGCATCTGTCCGCCCTCACCGGCAGGGAGATCGCAAGCCTCGCGATTGTCTTCACCGTGGCTAACGCCGTCGGTCCTATCACGATGATCTCCGGCGGTGCAATCAACGACCGGCTGGGGCCGCGCATGGTGCTGCTGGCCGGGGGACTGCTCTTCGGCTTCGGCATGATCGGTGCGGGCTTTTCCAGGTCCGTCGCCGCGCTGATCGCCTGCTACGGTCTCGGCTGCGGTCTCGGAAACGGCATGATTTACGGCACAGTGGTCTCCAACGCCGTAAAATTTTTCCCGGATAAAAGCGGCTTTGTCGGCGGTCTCACCACCGCATGCTACGGCGGCAGCTCCATTCTGATCCCGCCGCTGGCAAACGCGCTGATGAACCATATGCCGGTAACCTCCGCTTTCAAGGTGCTGGGCGCGGCAATGCTGGTGATCCTGTGTGCATCCGCCTTTATAATCCAAAAAGCGCCGAACAGTGCGCCTGTGAAGAATGCTGTCATGCAGAAGGATTACACCTGGCGTGAAATGATCCGGGACAGGCGTTTTGTGCTGATGCTCCTGACGCTTTGCTGCGGAGCCTTCGCCGGGATGATGTTCATCTCCCAGGCTGCGGTCATCGCACGGAATATGATGGGTTTCTCCCCCGCAAGGGCAGCGGCGGTGGTTTCGCTGCTGGCGCTGTTCAACACGCTCGGCCGCCTTGCCGCAGGCAGCCTTTCCGACCGTTTCGGTGCGGTGGGCACCATGCGTGCGACCTTCGCGGTTTCAGCGCTGGCGGGCCTGCTGCTCTTCCTCTGCGCAGAGGGAAAAGACCTGCTCTTCTATACCGGGATCGCTCTCACGGGCTTCAGCTTCGGCAGTATTATGGGAATCTATCCCGGCTTTACGGCCGCGCAGTTCGGCCGTAAAAACAACAGTGTGAACTATGGCATCATGTTCATCGGCTTTGCGCTGGCTGGTCTTTTCGGGCCAAGCCTTATGAACATCCTCCATAGTGCCACAGGCCGCTACCAGATTGCTTTCCTGGTTTCTGCGGGACTGGCGCTATTGGGTGAGCTGCTGCTGATGCTGATGAAAAAACAAACCAACCAGAGGTAAACCGCTTATGAATGTTACGATTACCATTGACGGCCGCACGCTGTGCGTGGAAGAGGGCATGAATGTCCTCGAGGCGGCGCTGCAAAACGGCATTTACATTCCGCACCTCTGCCACCATCCCGATCTGCCTGAGCTGGGTTCCTGCCGGCTCTGCATTGTGGAGCTTGAGGGACAGGAAGGCGTACAGCCTTCCTGCAAGCTCAGGGCGGCGGAGGGCATGGTCATCCGCACAAAATCCGATCAGATCAGCAAGCTGCGCAACCTCTCCATGGAACTGCTGCTGGCAGCCCATCCGGAGGACTGCTCCACCTGTCCGAAATACGGCAAATGCGAACTGCAGACGCTCATTCAGTACATGGGCGTGTCCGCAACGCGCATGACCAGCCGCATCAAGGGCCTCAAGATGGACGAGCGCAACCCGCTGATCGT
>JAILGY010000170.1:0-22887 GCA_024696325.1 bacterium
TTGCGGCGCGCCACGATGCGATCCATGCCGATGCACTGGCCGCCGTGGGTATGCCCGGAGAGTTGCAGATCAATGCCGCAGGTGGCGTTGCGCTTTGAGCGGGTGGGACGGTGATCCAGCAAAATGCGCAGGGCATTGTCCTTGCGTCCGGGCAGCTTGCTCACTATGGCCCGTGGATTGGCAAGCGGCAGCTTCAGACGCTCGGTCGCTCCGCGATCGTCGAGGCCTATGACGACCAGTTTGGCCCGGCCGCGTGTGATAACGACGCCTCTGTTGTGCAGCACCCTGATGCCCACCTGTTGATACAGTTCCATCCAGCCCTTGTAATCGCTGTAGTACTCGTGGTTTCCGGTACAGGCGAGCACGCCGCAGGGCGCCGAAAAGCCCGCCAGTTCCTGTACTGCCTCAAGGCGGCTGCCGCCGCGGGCTACCCGGTAATCCCAGCGTCCATCGACCAGATCGCCGGTCAGGCAGATGAGATCGGGGTGGGCGGCGTTGGTGTCGGCCACCATCTGCCGTACCCAGTTGATGCTGGTAAGCGGGCCGACGTGGATGTCGGAGAGATGGGCGATTTTGAAACCGTCCAGATCGGCAGGCAGCTGCGGCAGGAACAGCTCCATGGGATGCACTTTGGGGATGGCGGTGCCTTTGAACAGGCCGAATCCCGAAGCGCCCAGGGAAAAGAAGGGCATGCCCAGCAGGCAGGCCGCCGATTGGGCGCCGCCCTTCAGGAAGGAGCGGCGGCTTGTCAGCGGTGTGTTGTCCGGAACTGGCGGCGGGACGGCCGTGTCCCGTTTTGTGAAGAGCCGGGCATGCAGCAGCCGTATCAGGCTAATGATGTCCAGAAAGACGGTGCAGAGAAAGAAAATGATGAGGGCCGTGAACAGCCAGAGCTGGAGCAGCAGCAGCCAGGCCGGGATATCCGGTCCGGCGAGGCTGCTGAAGAAGGTGGAGTCAATGGTGTAGACCTGGGAGACCAGATACAGGCCCAGCACGGCAAGCCAGCGCTGCCAGGCGGATCCCTTGCCGCGAATCAGAATCCGCAGGGCCAGGTAGGTGGGCGGCACAAGAATGATGAAAAAGAAAGCACGCATGGGGAACGTGGCTCCTTGAAGAAAAGTCTGCGCATGCCCACCATGTGCTTTTGCGGTTGCCGGTGGGCGGATATTTGAACAGTGTAGAGGAGCTTGGAGCTTTTGACCAGAAATAAGGGGCTTTTTCTTGAGGGAAAGAATTTTCCCCTCCATGCCTGGAATTTTCCAGAAACTTCACAGTGGCAGGTCGATTTGCCGGGGCAGGGGACGGGGATGCCCCTCGTAGTCGAAGACGGCAGCCGGTTTGCCAAGGCGCACCATCTGCTCGATCATGTTGCAGGTGCCGTGCGAGCGCCCGTCCCAGAAAGCCACAAGCTCGTCGGCAATGTGCGCCATGGCGGCGTTGCGGATGAAACCGGCGCGTTTCCCGTAGGTTTGCCATTCCGCGGGGTAGATGTGCAGTTCCATCCGGTGTTCTCTGGCGTAGCGTTCTCCCAGTGCGTCCGCGCCGTTGGCGCCGCCGGAGACGATGGCCGCCTTTTCCGGGGACTCGCTCAGGTACTGCGTCAAAACGGCGGCGAGCACCTTGTAGTTGTGAAAGTCCCGTCCACCCGCCACGCAGATCCGGCGGGTTGCGCCCTGGGGGGCGAAGGGCAGGGGATGAAGGGTATCCAAGCTCATAAATATTGAATATTTCATGGGAATGAGAAACTGTTTCAGCTCTCTTTGTCTTTCTGCGGAACGGTGCTGTTACGCTCTTTTTCCCCTGAAGATTTTCCCGGCATTTTCTCCAGCCGGGTTCGCACTTCATGGAAAAGCTTTTGGGGCTCGAAACGTTTTATGGTGGCCGCCTCACAATAGGTTTGCAGGAAATCCCGGTACTTTTCCGGTTCAAACTGGAAGAAGCGCAGGAATTTTGCAAGATCATCCGGTATGGCCTTGCGGAGCAGGATGCCCGGCAAATGCTGGCAGGAGGCGACGTCGATCCAGATAATCTCCAGCTGGTTGCCGCTGCTGTCAGGCCTTTCCCGTTTGCGCCACAGTTCGTTTGCAGGCGTGAAATTGTGGTGAACGTACCCGGCATCGTGCAGTTTTGCGATCATCTGGAAATTCTGAAGGCAGAACTCGTCACGCCATGTTGCCTCATGCTCCATCTCTCCGCCGGGGCAAAAGGCTCTGCCGTCCAGGGTGTTTTCCTCGAATTCCGTGACGAGGAAACTTGATTTCGGATGGAAAAAGTGACGGACAGCTCCGACGGCAAGCAGTTTTGCCATCGGCAGGCCGATCTGCTGCAGACGCTGATAGTTGAGCGCCTCGCGTGTTGTCGGCGTGAAATAGTAGAGATAGGGAAACATCCGCAGTGTGTGGTGCCGCTTGAACGCGACAGGACGTCCGGTACAGGTCCGGATCAGGAGTGTATACTTGTGCCGTGTTCTCCAGATGATCGGGTTGCCGGAATCCAGCCGGTCGGCGCCTTCCTCGATCAGTTTTTGGAATTCACCGGCAAAAGAGGAACGAATCCAGCGCCACGTATGAGAAAGATGGGCTTCTTTTCCCGTGAAGGTGTCGGAAATCGATTCTGAAATCATGCGGGGTTTTCCTTTCGGGGCGGCGCCAGGGGACATTCGGCGTTCCAGGCAAAGTAGCCGTCGTCGGTGATTTCCCAGAATGAATCAATGCGCTGACGGTAGTATTCCGTTTTACCGCATGCTGTGCTCAGGGGCGGGTAGGCTGTCTCGCCGATGCATCCCCCATCCCGGCAAAAACGGTAGAAGGCGTCGACACCCGCGAGAATTTCCTGCAGCTCCGCCATGTTCGGTTCCAGGTTGCGCACGATGTACCAGTTGCCGGCAAAGGCCGTGATGTCTTGCGCTTCCACCTCGAAGATGTTTTTGCGCCGGTCGGCAATCATGAAATCCCGCAGAAAGTAGTCGGCGCCCCGCGCCTTTTTGCCCGCTTCTTCCGGAGTTCCTCCATCTTCGACACATTTGTTATAAAAGTGTCGCAGCAGATGGCAGCACAGCGCGTCCACATGAATTTCGTCTTCGAGGGTATCGACCTGAAAGTCGGCGGCGGCGAAGGGAAGGGAAGCTGTTTTCAAAATTTCCTCCTCATGTTTTTAAGAGCTTGGCTTTGGTTTTTTTCAAGACGGTGCTAAGTTCAACACGTTTTTATGGAGAATGTACAATTTTTCCGGGATAAAAAGCGATGCTCCTGAAAAAAATGTTGATGATATCCGTTGCCGCCGCAGCGTTTTTTACCTTTGCCGACGATGCATGGGCGGCTCCCGTAACCCGTTCGGAGAGAATGATTCGCCGGCAGCGACCGGCTCAAAGCGAACGCCGCCCTCGGGGAAATCTCTATGAAACCTTTTTGGGAAAGGCGCCGCGCATGCCAACGGAACGCGGTCTGCTCATCATTTACGCCTTTCATGATCGGAACGGCAACCAGCAACGTGATTCCGGTGAAGAGTTGCTGCGCCGCGAGATAGTCTGCATGGTTGACAACATTGGCTACCAGGTTCCGGCCTTTATTCCAGGATTGAAGCTCAATCAAGGCTACACTGTGAACTGTGTTCCCCATCCCCAGTCCGGCCGTTTTCAACCGATGAATCCGGAAGAGGACTTCTTTGTGGTCCGGCGCGGGCAGGTGTTCGAAGTGAACATTCCCTGCCGGCCGCTTTCCGCTTCTTCCCCGGGGGAGGCTTCTTCTGAATAAAAAGGAATGAGCTTGCTTTAACTGCCGCATATACTGAAATTGAAATCGGGCCGGAAATATTTCCGACCCGATTTTTGGTTTCAGGGAGCGTTTCCTGGGAGGACTTGCCCAAAAGCCTTGCAGGGGGGATGAAGGCCTGGGCAACGGGCGAGGAAAACATTCCCTAGACTTTCTTTCCTTGTTGGTTTCTTTTATGGAAAGAAAATGCTATAAATGGCCAATAAAGTCAAGAAAATAAATGGATACATAGAATTTTTTATAGAATTCAGAGAGAAAGGCAAGAAATAACAAGAGGAAGTATTCTATTTTAGCCATGCAGGGTTGAGTGAACTTTATGGCGGGAGGAGGAGGGGACATTGCATTTTGCATACTGGGGTAAACGGAAAAAAAATGGGAGCTGGCATCATCTGTGCCATCACAATCTGGATGTGGCGGCGGTGGTGAAAGTACTGCTGCAAAAAAATCCTACTTGGCGGACGCGGTTGTACGCGCTGTCACCGTATTCACCGGAACAAACCGAAGCACTTTTGCTCTTTTTGGCTGCCTGCCATGATTTGGGGAAATTTTCCAATATCTTCCAGTTTTGTCTGTCGCCGGAAACTGTTTGGAATCCTCCTCTTGAGCGGGCACGTCCCTATGTTCCGGCCAAGCAGCATCATACGGAATTGGGACTGGCAATATGGGAAGAACTTTGCCTGCCGGATTTTTTGCCTGATACCTACACACTTGAACCATTATTGACAGCTGCACTGGCTCACCATGGCGTGCCCACGAGGGCCGCCGTCTATGTCAATACGGCGATACTGCCACAACAGGTCAAGGAGGACATTCAAAGTTATCTTGAAGAGTTGGGTGAGCTTTTTGCCTTGTCCGTTTTCCCGCAGGTGGACGAGCAGGCATTGTGTCTTTTGTCCGATACTGCAGCGGGACTTTTTATTCTGGCGGACTGGATTGCTTCCAACGAGCGTTGGTTTTCGATGGATGCCATCTGGATTGACGCAAAAAGTTATTTTCCAAAAGTGGAGAGATACGCAGAACAGGCGCTTGAGGATCTGGATTTTTTTAAGGAATCTGCGCCAAGAGAGGCCGGTTCCTTTCACGATCTTTTGCCGCATTTGCCGCAAAATGCTTCGCCCAGTCCCATGCAGCAAGCCATTTTGGATCTGCCTGTGCCGGATGGACCGGAACTGCTTGTTGTTGAGGATTTGACCGGTGGCGGCAAAACAGAAGCCGCGCTGCTGGCGGCGCACCGTTTTTTACGTAGCGGCCAGTGCAGTGGTTTGTATGTTGGGCTTCCCACCATGGCGACAGCTGATGCCATGTACGGTCGTCTTTCCGGAAGCTATCAGAGGATGTTCGCCAACCGGATACCGCTTTTGTTGGCGCATGGCGGAACTCAGCTCAATGAGGATTTCCTCGCCAGCATCATGCCGGACTGTGAGAGAAAAAACCGGCAGGAGGATGAAAGTGGCGGCGCCATCTGCTCCCAATGGCTGGCCGACAACCGCAAGAAGGCGCTGCTTTCTCCCTGCGGCGTAGGGACACTGGACCAAGCCCTGATGGCGGTGATCAAGGCGCGTTATCAGGCTTTGCGCCTGTTTGGACTGTGCCGTTCTGTCTTTATTGGCGATGAGGTGCATTCTTTCGATAGCTATACCGGGACTTTGCTGAAAAATCTGCTGAAGTCCCAAGCCGCTCTGGGAGGCAGCGCCGTTTTGCTGACGGCGACTTTGACGCAAAAACTTCGCCGTGAATTTGTGGAAGCCTGGGCAGAGGGCAGGGCAGCACGGGGGGCATCATGCGCCGTATTGCTTGAATCGGAAAATTTTCCTCTTTTGACGCGTGTTACGGATGGGCGGTGTATGGAAACATGTGTGCCCACCCAGCGTACACTGCACGTCACCGTGGATTCCGTTCATGACGAAGAAACAATGTACAGGGCTTTGCGTAGTGTTTCTGACGCGGGTGCCTGCGCCTGTTGGGTGCGCAATACGGTTGCGGATGTATGTGAGGCCTATTCCAGGTTAACTGGCAAATACGGTGTGCCGGCGGATAAGGTGCGGGTTTTTCATGCACGTTTTGCGGGTGTAGACCGACGGGACATTGAAACTCAAGTGCTGAAAATTTTTGGTAAGGAAAGCACGCTGGAACAACGGGCCGGGCGCATTCTGCTGGCCTCGCAGGTGGTGGAGCAATCGCTCGATCTGGATTTTGACCTGTTGCTGTCCGATTTGGCGCCCATGGATTTGCTCATTCAGCGCGCGGGGCGTTGTCACCGGCACCATGGACGGCTCCGTCCTGAAGGCTATGGCGACGCGAAGATGCTGGTTCTGACGCCGCAGGTTTTGCCGGATGCGGCGGCGGATTGGTATGCGGAGCTCTTTCCGCGTGGACAATATGTCTATCCACACCATGCGGAACTCTGGCGCACGGCAAAAATTCTTGCGGACAAGGGGAAACTGGTTTTGCCGCAGGATGCGCGTGAGTTGATTGAAAAGACCTTTGACAAGGAAAACCCCGCCCCAGGAGCCTTGATTGAACGGGATTTGAAAGCCGAGGAAGAAGACCGTGAAAAACAGGCGAAGGCACATTTTCATGAACTGGATGTGTGCGCCGGATATTTGGCAGATGCTGCTGAATGGCTGTCCGGTGCGGTTGCCCCGACACGTTTGGGCGAACCCGTGCAGAATGTACGGTTGTTTTACATTTTGGATGGCATGCTGCGTCTCTGGGCAGGCGAAGAAGCTCAGGACATGCGGACATGCCTGCTTTCAGAGGTGCGTGTTTCAAAATATCATTTGAAAGAAGTGATAACCCCGGAGGAAAGCAAAATCTCTTTGGACGAACTTTGTCAGCAAATGCCGGACAAGGTCAGGTGGTGTACATGCCTTGTTTTGCAGGAAGATGAAAACGGTATCTGGAAAGGACAGGGGAAAAATGGAAGGAACCAGGAAGTAACGGTTCGATATTCCAAGGGTTTTGGATTTGAAGCAAGAGATTGAAAACCGGGGGGCACTGGGGTAAAAAAAAGCAATGTTCCCCGAAAACAGGATTTGGGGATGAACCGGTGAATTGGGTAGATAAGTACGTTCCCCGCTAGAGCGGGGATTATCTAAAAATCATAAAGTGAAATGTGTATATAAATCAAAAATATTGACGAAAGATTGGGATAAGCATATCCTTATTTCGTAGAGGACAATTTTTAGGAAAAAGGAGGTGACATTTGTGATTTTACCTGTCGTTCGTTGGCGTTTTTTCGGCGGCATCAATGTTCTTGCTGCTGTTTTATGAACACGGGGGGCCGCGTGGCGGTTCCCCCTCTTGGAACAACAGGCAAAAAGGGATGAGCATGTACAATCTTCTGAAAGAAAAGTGGATTCCTGTTCGTTTGGAAGGTGGAACATCGGACTGGATTGCGCCGTATCAGATTGGTGACCCTGGGGTGCTGGGGGTAAACCCCGGCCGTCCCGATTTCAAGGCCGCGTTGATGGAACTGCTTGTCGGTTTGTTGCAAACCACTTTTGCGCCCCCGGCGCCGGACTGGAGAAAATGGCTGGAAAAACCGCCTTTGCCGGAAGAATTGCAAAAAGCTTTTGCTCCGCATGAACCATATTTTGAACTTTTGGGAGATGGCCTGCGTTTCATGCAGGATCTGACCATGTGCGATGCCGACAAGCCCGCACGTTCGGATGCCTCCTCGCTGCTGATTGAACAGCCCGGCGAACAGACATTGAAAAACAATGTCGATCTGTTCATCCATCGCGGGCAGGTCAAATCCCTGTGTCCCGCATGCGCGGCGACGGCGCTGTATACCTTGCAGGCCTTTTCTCCCTCGGGCGGCAGGGGGATCCGGACGTCCTTGCGTGGTGGGGGACCTCTTTCCACGCTGATCTGTGGAAGCAATCTCTGGCAAAGTATCTGGCTAAACGTTTTGCCCTGCGGAACTCGCTCCGGTGAAATGCCTGAAACTCCGCAAGGGGATGAACTTAAGGGCAAAGTGTACCCCTGGGCCGCGCCAACGCGGACCAGCGCAAAGAATGAGGAGACCCACCTTGAAGATGTCCATATGCTTCATGCCTACTGGGCCATGCCGCGCCGTTTGCGGCTGGAGGAATCGGAAAGCGCTGGCCCGTGCGACATCTGTGGGTGTCAACATGAGCTGGCTGTGACCGGCGTCCTTTCCCGCCCCTTTGGCTACAACTACGGTCCACTCTGGCAGCATCCGCTCACCCCGTACCGTTTCATGGGTGAAGGAAAAGCGCCGCTTTCCATCAAAGGGCAGGCCAATTCTGCCGCGTACAGCAACTGGCTGGGCATCGTGTATGGGGAACCGCGCAAGAAGAACGGCAAACCGGTGAACGGGGTTTCCCCGGCGCTTTGTTGTACGCGAAGCGAAGCGAAAAAAGTGGCCAGGAAGATGAAGCAGGGCATCAGCGCTGCGGGCTACAACATGTCGAACGCCAAGGCGGTTTCCTGGTGTGAACATGTTTTCCCCATTATTGATGTTGAGGAGGAACGGCGTTCCGGTTTCACTTCGGTGGTTTATGACATGGTGCAGGCTGCCGATCAGGTGCGCCGCAATCTGTATGGCGGTCTCAAGGAAGCCCTGATTCTTGAAGCCGGAAAGAATCAGGTCTCTGCCGGCAGTACCCTGTTTGAAAATGCCGCAAATGAATTCTGGCACGCAACGGAGGAGGCTTTTTACAAGTATGCCGAACAGCTGGCGAGTCTGGAATGTGAGTCCGACACCTGGCAATCCGTGCTTTTTGAGTGGGGGAAACATCTGCATTTGGAAGCGGAGATGATTTTCGATGCGCTTGTCTGGACGGACGGTTTCCCGGTGGAACGAATGGGGCAGCGTGTTGAAGCGCAGGGCAAAATGAGGGCGTACATCGTTAAATCATTGAGGGATATGGCTATGTACCAGCCGAAGGAGGGGTGATGGATTCCCGGAAAATTCTGGAAGTGTTTAAAACGAAGGAATTCGGCACGGCTCTGTATCTATGGTGGAAGAGCCTCCAGGACAATCGTGGGCAACGTGCGGAACTGTGCCGCTGCCGCAAGCCGGAAGAGGTTTATATTTCCGCCGCGTTTCGTGACAGTTGGGCGGACGGGGATCGTAAGTTTTCTCTGGATGAGGATGCACTTGAGGCCCTGGCTTTGCCCATCGGTGTACTGGCCCATGCGCGCACGTTGGAGACCGGGCATTTTGCGAAGCTCTTTGCGCAGCGCGGCAAGGGCAGTCCTGCAATGCGCGATGTGCGTTTCCGGCGCCTGATGGAGATCCCTGACGACAGGCGCGATGAACTTTTTACCATGCTTGTGCGTTTTGTCCGGCTCATGGACGATGCCGCGTCGCCGCAGGGCTTGCTTGATTTGAGCGTATTTTGGAATGACCTTACCCGCGTGGCGTGGGCAAAAGCATATTACCCCAACCGTACCAACTGATTTTATAAAGGAGCCCTATTATGTGCCGTTTTATCCAACTCCATGTTTTGACCTCATATCCTGCCTGTAATCTGAATCGTGACGATATGGGACGTCCCAAAACCGTGCGTTTTCCGGGGGGCGAACGCCTGCGGGTTTCATCCCAGAGCCTGAAGCGTTCCTGGCGCTGTTCCGAAGAATTTCAGGAGGCTCTGGCCGGAAATCTGGGTGTCCGCACCAAGGAATTGGGAAAGTATGTCTATTACGCATTGAACAACGGCGTGGAATTCGACGCTGTTCTGAACGATCAAAATGCTTCCGGAACGCTGGAGAAACTTTCTTCGCTGCGGGCAATGGAAATCGCGCGTGCTGTCGGCGGCGTTTTTGGCAAGATGAAGGCGGAATATAAAAAGCCCCCTAAAGGGGAGAACGCGGAACAAGAAGGGGAAAACTCTGCTGAAGAGAGAAAAAAATTTCTGGAATCGTTGGAATGCGAGCAGCTTGCCCATCTGGGCCCGGCGGAACTGAAAAGCGTGGGGGCATTGGTTGAGCAGTGCCGGGAAAGCGGCAAAGTGCCTGAAGGAGATGACCTGAATTTGCTCCGCCGGGATAGCATGGCTGTCGATGTGGCGCTGTTCGGGCGGATGCTTGCCAGCAGCAAGGAGTACAACGTCGAAGCGGCCGCTCAGGTGGCGCATGCCATAACGGTGCATAATGCCATTGTGGAGGATGATTTTTTCACCGCAGTGGATGATTTGAACAAGGAAGATACCGGGGCCGGCCATATGGGGGTCGCGGAATTTGGCGCAGGGCTGTTCTATATCTATCTCTGTATTGACCGTGAGCTGTTGACGGAAAATCTGGGGGGCAATGCGGAGTTGGCGGGCAGGGCGATTTCTGCTCTGACGCGCGCCGTTTGCACGGTTAGCCCGACGGGCAAGCAGAGCAGTTTCGCTTCCCGGGCAAAGGCGTCCTTCTGCCTCGCGGAGAAGGGCGACGCCCAGCCGCGTACCTTGGCCGAAGCCTTTATGCCTGCGCTGAAAGGCGGTGAAAATGGCGATGTGCTGGCCGAAGCCATTCGGAAACTTGAGGCCAAGCGAGAAAGTTTCAACCGCATCATGGGTGAAGACCCGAAAATCCGGAAATTCAGCCATGAGGACGGCACTCTGGAAGAAGTCTGCACGTTTGTCGCAGAATAGGGGGCGCTTATGGAATACCTGTTTTTGACCCTCCGTGCTCCCTTGCAGAGCTGGGGGACTCATGCGGCGGTGGGAGAGCGGCGTCCAACGGCGGATCATCCCGGTCGTTCTGCCGTTGTCGGATTGCTGGCGGCCGCGTTGGGGATCCGGCGCGACCAGCCGGAAAAGTTGCTGGCCCTGCATCAGGGGCTGCGTTTGGCAGTCCGGGAAGATGACGGCGGCAAAGGCCGCCTGCTGGATTACCATACCACGCAGGTGCCTCCTGCGGTGCGCAAGCGGGTGTTTTATACCCGGCGCGATGAATTGGTGAGCATGCTAGGCCACAATGATGATGTCGGAACGGTGCTTTCCTGGCGGGAATATTTGATAACCGCAATGTTTACCGTAGCTTTAAGGTCAGTTGGAGAAGATGTCGGGGCAACGCTGGAAGATATGTACGAGGCACTCAAACGTCCACGTTTGCCGCTCTATTTCGGGCGCAAGTCCTGTCCTCCGGGATTTCCGCTGATGCCGTTTTGTGCTCAGGCGGCTTCGCTGGAAGAGGCTTTTGCGTGTTACGACGCTTTTCGCAAGGAACTGTTGGATAAGGAAAAGCTGGTGATGAGGATCTCACAGCCCATGCGCATATGGAGCGATACAGATGATTTTCCTGATCGCCGCATGGCCCTGACGGTGCGTGACGTCTTGCGTGACGTGCGGAGGCGGCAATTTGAACAGCGGCAGGAATATGCCGGTTTTCTCGGGAAACGTCATTCCGGCGGAGAGGAGGCTCATGTACATCAGCAAAGTTGAATTCAACGCCGTAGCGGTGGCACGCAGCAGGTTCTATGCGGAAAGCAGCGGCAGCAATTTGTACAAAGCCCACCAGGAACTTTGGACGCTGTTTGGTGACACACCGGACCGCCTCCGGGATTTCCTGTACCGCCAGACAGGGATAACTTCGTTTCTTGTTGTTTCGGAACGTTTGCCGGTGAAAAACGCGCTGGTCCGGACTCTGGATGTCAAGCCCTACGATGTGCGGCTTGCAGTTGGCGATGAACTGATATTTTCCCTGAGGTTCAATCCGGTTATCAAACGCAGGGACAATGATCACAGACAGGTGCGGGTGGACATGGTGCAGGACGAACGCAAACGGCTGGAACGTGAAGGTGTGCGGAAAGAGGATATGCCGCGCCGCAGTGTGCTGGCGCAGAAGATTCTGATGGACTGGTTCAGGCGGCATGATCTGGGATTCAACTTGGAAGCGGATGAAGAAAAACGCTTTGAAGAATCCCTGCAACTGGAAGCCTATGGACAACATCGTTTTTCCCGCCCCAAAGGCGGCGATATTACGATCTCCGGCATTGATGTGCGGGGGATTGGTATGGTGCGGGATCCGGATGTCTTATGCCGGGCGCTGTATGACGGCGTAGGATGTGCCCGGGGATTTGGTTTCGGGCTTTTGCTGGTGAGAAGGCGATAATGGTGCCGTGTTCCCCACGCCCGTGGGGATGAACCGTAGCAGCGGACAACGTTGCTCTTGCGCTCCAAATGTTCCCCACGCCCGTGGGGATGAACCGCAGATTGTCGGCACGGATGGCTCGGTATCGGTGTGTTCCCCACGCCCGTGGGGATGAACCGTACTTAGCCGACATCCAGATCGTGACCGTTCCGTATTCCCCACGCCTGTGGGGATGAACCGAAAGACGCGATGGATCTGGAAGGTATGTTCGAGTGTTCCCCGCATCTGCGGGGATGAACCGTGCATGACGTAATCCCAAAGGATTTGGGCGTGATGTTCCCCGTGCCTGCGGGGATGAACCGGGCAAAACCGTGCTGGCGATCAACCAATTGATGTGTTCCCCATACCCGTGGGGATGAACCGAACTCGCCATACTGGAGATGGACATTTCCGGAGTGTTCCCCACGTCTGTGGAGATGAACCATATAAACGTGGATTTAGGTTCTATTTGGCGGAGTGTTCCCCGCACCTGCGGGGATGAACCGCACGTTGCAGGAATTTGATTGACCGGCTCACAGTGTTCCCCGCATCTGCGGGGATGAACCGGTTGGTTATTGAATGTCCATCATGCCGGTTTAGGTTCCCCGCACCTGCGGGGATGAACCGCCGGAGTTTGGCAGCATATACCTCCAAGCATCGTGTTCCCCGCACCTGCGGGGATGAACCGGACGAAAACCCGAAAGCGTTGGTGATTCAGGCGTGTTCCCCGCACCTGCGGGGATGAACCGTACGCGCACTATTTCGCGATGCACCGCTTTTAGTGTTCCCCGCACCTGCGGGGATGAACCGGCCTGCACCAGATCGACTTTTTCTTCCTTGGGGTGTTCCCCGCACCTGCGGGGATGAACCGTACCCGACGGACTGGGTGGTTGGCAATCATGTGTGTTCCTCGCTTTTGCGGGGATGAACCGATGGAGACCGGGCAATGGCCGGAGGAAATCTAATGTTCCTCGCACCTGCGGGGATGAACCGTTGTACAGCTCGACCGTCGCTTTGTTCTGAACATGTCCCCCACACCCATGGGGATGAACCGATGGGGCAGTCAGTCGTCGCCGACAACCTGGGGTGTTCCCCGCACCTGCGGGGATGAACCGATCACTGTTTTGCTTGCCGAGCCAGGACATGAGTGCTCCCCACGTCTGTGGGGATGAACCATCCGGGCCGCGCTGGACGAGGGCATGACACTAGCCCACGCCGCGAGGCTTGTCTGCCACAGCGTAACAATTGACGAAATGTCCGAAAAGCTGAACATCCTTCCGGAAGAGCTGGAAACAATCCTGCTTAGGCAAAACGTTGACCAAGACGTTATCGACGCCATGAAACTAGCCAGGCCCAAGGGCGTTGCCCTCCAGTTTAAGCCGCGAAAAACTAGCGTTTACACTCCGTTTACCAAAAGGGTGCCATTTCTGCGTCCTTTTTTCACGCGATGCCCTTAATGTTTCAGTATTGCGTGAAGCCATGGAACCGGCGTGTGCAAGTCTACCATTAACCCCAAAAAAAGAAGAATTGCTATCCAGAAAAATAGTATCCAGTTACGTTTCGTCTTAGCTTTTTGGATTTTGCTATCAATGTGTCCTTTTTCAAACAGCTCATCAATTTCTTCTATCGAAAAGATCGGCTTGTAATTGTCTTTTAATTCGTCAAATATGTCCTTTGTAAACAAAAGGGAGGCATTAAAATTACTGCACGCAAGCATTGTATAGCCAAGTGAACAAAAAAGGATCACTAAGATAACCCAGCGCATAGATTCATTGATAACAAGGCGATTTTCAAAAAGCATTTTGGGCAGCATAGTCGAAAGAATAAAAACGCCTACGGCGATGATATTGTGGGCCAGGCTCAAGGTCAGCGTGTTTACCTGTTCTTGTATTTTTATCGAAACGCTGCAAATATATTCGCCAACCTTGTTTTTGGCTTCGAGATAACGCTCGACATTCGATTTTAAATATATCTGGAAATTCGTGTGAATAGAGCTGATTAAACTTTCATCTATGGCTGATACATCAGCATGATTGCAATAGAGGCCTATCACATTCCTGGCTATGGCCAGCTTGTCTGAGGCATGACTATCCAGCTGATATATCCATGAGAAAAGAGAATACCATGCGGAATTTGGAGGCAGAGTATTTACGGGAATGCGATGCTGCTTAGAAGAAAAAACATTAAATTGGAGTAAGATTTCGTTCCCCTCCAGCCTTGATGTGTTGGCAATATACGCCATGGACAGCAGGGTTTTGATTCTTTCAAACAGAGGGGCCAGCCGCTCATGGCATTGCCCTTTTGTGACGCAAAAATCAGAAGGAAGCAGCTCATATTGAGAGAAATTGGAAAAATGCGCGTTCCAGCCGCACAACCTTAATTTTTCCTGCCTGTCACTTGATAATGAGGCGCTCTTTTCGCGAGCAAGAAAGGCTATGCTTTCTGTTTGCCAACAGATATTTTCATCCAGAACTTCAAATGTAAGTTTTTCACTGTTTTTCAGCTGCTCATGAAAAAAAGTCATGATTCCCATAGGGGAAAGTTCACATAGCGCGGCCGTGAATGTATTGTAAGCATATATAGTGATACGCTTATCGACATTCTTTTTGTCAATTTTGAAATAAACAGAAAGTTCTTCGCCTTCAGACTCGTTCAGATATTCTTCAGTTAGCGTTTTTTCTGTTGTTACGGACAACGTAAAGCGTTCTTCCCTGTCGTTTACCAACTCAACACTATAAACGTCCCGCTTTGGGATGTTTGCCAAGAAGGATTGCAGGCATTCCCATTCGGGAAAAGAGCCAGCAGCTACCTTTGTTTGGTAGGCAACAGTCATCCTGTCTTCATGGCAGGCTTCAGCCTGGCCAGGAAAAAGACAGATTAGGTTATTGAAGAACTCCATACGCTACTCCGCCGGAGGCCTTAAAAATTCCTTGTACGTCTGTTCATCTTCAAGAGACAATTTCAAGAACTTCTTTCCATTACTGTCGGTAAAGGCTTCAACCCTCTCATAGAGATCGTCCGCCTGATCAACCCGCAGCTCTATCCCCGGGCTGATTGGGTAATTTTTCCTGATTTTTCCTGTTATCTTTTTCGGGTTAGGCGTAAATTGCCAGTCAAAGCCTTTTTCTTCAGGCAATTTTAATAATTGTTCCTTAATCTTCTTTATCTTATCAGCATCAATGCTGTCTGAGTTTATCTTTGAAATCCAATCTTCGACGCTTTCTCGGTAATTAAGCATTCTGCCTTTTCTAAATGTCGCAATGACGTTATTTCTAAAAACCATCTTGTCATCCTTTTTATTTCCGAAAAGTCGGTTGACAACAATATCAATAGCCTTAAAAGCCGTCTTGGTATTTTCATCGTCACTGTGAACAGGATCAACTTCTAAAAAAGCGTTTACCCAGTATTTTGCCCCTGTATCCGAAAAGATCTTAATGGATAAGATGCGTTTTTGCTTATGGTCTAAATGAATAAGGCAGGTTTTCCATATGGACTTCTGATTTTTTGAAAATCCTGTTCTATCAGCTAAATCGGCATCATCCACAAACTCAGAATGCTGGACCTTGGCAATCAAGTACATAAATGAATCAGCATCATCCCGAAGAATGGCCTGGATCAGTGAGCCTTTTTTTACGGAAACGTTCATCCGCTCTATAGATCCCTGCGTTACCGTTTCCTGCCTGAGCAAACGATTGGCAATATTTTGAGCATTTTCATCAAAAGCAGTTAGCTGCTTGGAATCAACAATAGTAAAAATCGAGCTCAGCACTTCGGTGTTCAAGGAGCGTTCTTTAAACAACTGGACTGATTGGTTGTCCTTGGCATGTTCAAACACGGCCAGAACGTTATCCACAAAAGATTCCGGCGGATTACGTTGTGTCGTAATGGCAGCGGCATAATCAATGGTGTGGACAGATGTTTTTAAGATTTCCATGCAGACTCCTTTTTTCGGGAAGATAGGTCCACTTAGCTGTCATTTCAATATATTTGTCGCCTTCAAAGGTGCAGGTGCTGTGCATCCGTTTTGTCATGCCTTGAAAAGCCGAGGAAGCCTCCGGCTGATTACGTCCATCAGCATAAGCCCCACCCGACCCGATTCCGCAAGGTGCTGGGGCTTTTTTTGCCCCTGCGAAAGATTGTTTACGTGCTGCGCGGACAGCGTTTTGAGCCTTGTGTAAACAGGGGGCAAACACGGCTTGGCCGCGGAATTCAAGTACCGGCAGTACCGGAAGAGAGCGGACGGATGTCTTGGAAAGATGACGGGAAGAGCGGGTTTACCGTGGAAAACGGCACGCCTGTGTGAATTGACAGGGGCGGCGTGGAAAAGCGCGTGGATTACGAAGCCATGACGAAACGCCTTGAGGATGTCACGAAAGAGTCCATCAAGCGTGTTCCCCGCGCCCGTGGGGATGAACCGCTCACATTTTCCGCAATCAGTGCCCGCGATACGTGTTCCCCACGCCTGTGGGGATGAACCGTTCCGCGTACACATCCGGCACGTTGCCAAGGAGTGTTCCCCACGCCTGTGGGGATGAACCGGAGCGCGGGAAACCGCAGATGCTATACGGCATGTGTTCCCCACGCCTGTGGGGATGAACCGATATCGATTATTCCATCTGCCCACTGGGCAAAGTGTTCCCCACGCCTGTGGGGATGAACCGGGCTATAACGTCGGATTCCGCATGGCCTATATGTGTTCCCCACGCCTGTGGGGATGAACCGGTCGCAAACGGGAGTGTCCCGGATCTGCCGCGGTGTTCCCCACGCCTGTGGGGATGAACCGACCGTGTGCCGCAAAAACCTCCATGACCCGTTGTGTTCCCCACGCCTGTGGGGATGAACCGCGTTGCCGGGAAAATAGGTATTCGATCCGGAAGTGTTCCCCACGCCTGTGGGGATGAACCGGAAACAATTCCGGACACGACTACGCAGTTTGGGTGTTCCCCACGCCTGTGGGGATGAACCGTGGGCCATTCAGCTCCCAGAGGCCGATCTTGAGGTGTTCCCCACGCCTGTGGGGATGAACCGAGGATGAGCGAGAAGCAGGCGGCAAACACAACGTGTTCCCCACGCCTGTGGGGATGAACCGTTGAGAACGTCCACGCCGACGCAATGCGCAAGGTGTTCCTTTTTTACCCTTTTTGAAAGCACCGGCAGTGAGCCGGAAAGGAGGGGCAGCATGCCTTGGAAAGAAGACGGGAAGGGCGGGCTTGCCGTAGACAACGGCGCGCCTGTGTGGATTGCGGAAGACGGCGATGAAAAGCGCGTGGATTACGAGGCCATGACCAAGCGCCTGACGGACGTGACGAAGGAGTCCATCGAGCGCAAGAACCGCCTCCGCGAGCATGAGGCCACATTGAAGCAGCTTGAGGGCATCGAGGACGTGACGGCCTTTTTGGCCAAGGCGCGGAAAGACGCCGAAACCGTTGCCTCGCTCTCCGAAAAGGAGAAGGACGCGGAAGAGGCGGCGAGGATCCGTGTGGAAGCGGCCCTGAAGCCCAGGGAAGCGCCTGACAATCTGCCCGCCGGCGGGGAGTGGCCCTGCCGGTACAAGAAAGCCCTGCAGCAACAAGCCGGCCTGCAGGGCTTTTTTATTTCCCCACTGCACCACTGCAAGCAATCGGTTTAATGGAGCGCGATCCTGAAACGATTGAAAAAGGCCAACTGTTGGTAAAACGGTGGATAACGTGGAAAAAGAACAGAATGCAAAGCATCAGACCAGAGCTTGATCTTGAATGTTGCATCAGGTATGCTGAACAAACTTCTACACATCCTCGAAATAAAGAAATCGAAACAAAGGCCACAAAAGCGTGGAGCGAGGAGGGGAAAATGGTATTTGCCGAGGTTAAGAAAAACTATTACGAGGAGAATTACGGTACTATCGATGTCCATCTTTTTACAAGGCAACATTATCCATCCAGTTTTAACGATTTACTGGAAAGAGACATACGGCATTTTGTCGGGGTGCTCAACAATTTGATAGGGGAAAAGGACGCAGGCGTTGAAAAAGCAGAGATTTTCCTCAAACACATCGAAGAAGTTCTGTGCCGTGCGAAAAGGGACGCGAAAAAGAGCTGTCAATAACGATGGTCGCCCCTTCGCGGGGGCGTGAATTGAAATGATTGCAAGAAAGAAGTGAACAAACAAATATAAGGAGGCTGACGATGAACAGTAAACGCCAGTTTCTTGAATCCGAAATTGTTGAAATAAAACGCATTTTGGCAAGCATCCCGGAAGAGGACGTGGTTGACCGCGCCACATTCGAGTTCCGTCTGCGGAATGTGGAGGCACAGTTGCGGGAGCTTCCGGACACGCCGGAACCCGAAACCATGACCATTACGTTCAAGGGCGATCCGGTACGCGGAACGCATGGGATCTACGCGGATTTCGCAAGCAAAACCATAAGCTTCCTGTCGGACGCCTTCGACGCGCTGGTGGCGATGGCCGAGGGTACGCCTCCCGCGCAGGGAGATGTCTTCCCGGAAACCGGCAAGCACCGGCTGCTTATCACGGGCACGGCGCTGGGTTCTTTTGGGTTCGAACTGGAACTTCCGGAAGCAGAAAACGCGTCAACGCAGCAGCTGTTCCTGTCGCCGGAGGCCGCCAATCCATTCTCAAGCGCTCGCGCCATGCTGGAAACCCTGCTGGCCCGGGCTCTTGAAGCCGATGACGAACATCTGGCGGATGCGGTTGAAAACGCGGGGGCGCGGGCTCTCGACAACGTCCGCAAGTTTTATGAGATCCTGCGGGATAACAACGCCACATTCTCGCTCAAAACCGGAGCGCGCCGGATAGAGTACCCGGATGTGGAACGTGTGAACCATGCGGCCGAGCGCCTGAAAAGTGACAACATTATTGAAAGCAAACAATCCTTTATTGGCAAAATTACTGGTGTCTTACCCCTAAAAAGGGATTTCGAGTTTCTCACTGAAGAAAACAGGCGGTTTCACGGCAAAATTGACCCGGAGTTTGAGAATATTGGGGCGCTCCATGCGGACTGGAGCGGGAAAAAGGTGAAGATTACCCTGAATGTCCGTACTGTTGGCAAAGCCCATCCCCGCTATACGTTGTTGGGGAGAAACGATATTGCCGCCGTCGTAACCGTCAAATGAAAGGGCAAAACGACGAAAACAATGCTCTTGCCCTGCATGCCTGACCTTGCAAAAGTTTGACAACCGATCACCGAAGAAGTATAGTATTTCTAGTAAGATGGAATTTGTGTAAGCCCGGGAGGCGATAAGCCTTTCCGGGCTTTTTTATTGGGCGCAATCACCCCCGCTGCCAGTGGCGACGGGGGCTTTTTTTTTACCCTTTTTGAAAGCACCGGCAGGAGCCGGAAAGGAGGGGCAGCATGCCTTGGAAAGAAGACGGGAAGGGCGGGCTTGCCGTAGAGAACGGCGCGCCTGTGTGGGTTGCGGAAGACGGCGAGGAAAAGCGCGTGGATTACGAGGCCATGACCAAGCGCCTGGCGGATGTGACGAAAGAGTCCATCGAGCGCAAAAACCGCCTCCGCGAGCATGAGGCCACATTGAAGCAGCTTGAGGACATTGAGGACGTGACGGCCTTTTTGGCCAAGGCGCGGAAAGACGCCGAAACCGTCGCCTCGCTCTCCGAAAAGGAGAAGGACGCGGAAGAGACGGCGAGGATCCGTGTGGAAGCGGCCCTGAAGCCCAGGGAAGCGCCTGACAATTTGCCCGCCGGCAGGGATTGGCCTCACCGGTGCGAGAAAGCCCTGTAGCACCAAGCCAGCCTGCAGGGCTTTTTTATTCTTACACATTCAGAGAGTTTCAAGCGAGAGCCATCCGCGCGATGTACCCCGAGCGGGTCATGCCGGCGCTTTCCGCTTTCCTGTCCAGGGCGGCCAAGGCGTTTTTGGGCAGGGAAATGCTTACACGGATGGGCGTTGTATCCGTATCCGGAGCTTCAATGTACTGGTACAAGGTTTCCTCAGGGTAGGGCAAGCCGTCCAGTTCCCTTTCTGCCCTTACCCGCTTTTGGGTTTCTGCCAACGAGCTGGGAATTGGTACGGCAGCTTTTCTTTCAGCAATGTCTTTCATCGCCAGATATAATCCGTCGGCAGCGTTGGTAATTGCTTCTTCCACGGTTCTCCCACCCGCCGCGACATTCGGCACATCCGGGAAATATACGGAATAACCGCCTTCCTGCTCAGGCACAATGCCTGCGATGTAAAACGTGGCCATATGTATATCCTCCTTGGGGGGCGTTGTCCCCCCTGTTGTCAGGTTAGCTTGACTCCCGTTAGTCGCTCTATCTTTCTCAGCGTGCCTATCGGGATGTCTTCTGTGGGATGGTTGCTTATGGGGACCTTATATCCGGTAGGGCTTACCGCCGTTATTGCATGTTCCCTTCCGGCTCCTTCCCGCCAACCCGCATCTTTTAATTTCTTCATGACTTCCCTGGGCTTCATATCACTCCCTTTGTTGAAACCATTTTTTTATATAAATTTTATGCAAATATCAAGATTTTTATTTATTTTTTATATAAAAAGTGGCGGAATGCTGAAAATTGACAATGGATCACTAATAAACTATACTATTTAAGTTAATATTAATTCCGTGTAAGCCCGGAGGGGAAACCCTGCCGGGCTTTTTTTATTGACCGCTCCCCACCCCCGCTGCCGGTGGCAACGGGGGCTTTTTGTTTCCACCTCATCCGGCGCTAACGGGCACTGCATTTTTCTGCGGGCATCGGGTTTCACCCCATGCCCTTGAAAAAGCCCCCTCAGGGGGAAGGCTTGAACAACAGTACCGGCAGGAGCCGGAAAGGAGGGGCAGTATGCCTTGGAAAGAAGACGGGAAGGGTGGGCTTGCCGTAGAGAACGGCGCGCCTGTGTGGGTTGCGGAAGACGGCGAGGAAAAGTGCGTGGATTACGAGGCCATGACCAAACGCCTGGCGGACGTCACAAAGGAATCCATCGAGCGCAAGAACCGCCTCCGCGAGCATGAGGCCACATTGAAGCAGCTTGAGGGCATTGAGGACGTGACGGCCTTTTTGGCCAAGGCGCGGAAAGACGCCGAAACCGTCGCCTCGCTCTCCGAAAAGGAGAAGGGCGCGGAAGAGACGGCGCGGCTGCGCGTGGAGGCGGCCTTGAAGCCCAAGGAAGAGCGCATCGTGGAGCTGGAAAAGCAGCTTGGCGATCTCAGCGCCTCGCACAGGAAAGCCCTGCAACACCAAGCCAGCCTGCAGGGCTTTTTTTATTCCCTCTTCGCTCTTCTTCCCCCACAAGTAAATATGGCTTTTTATCCATACTTTTATTGATATTGTATATAAAAAAATATATATTGGTTTTATCGGGAGGGAATGCTGATGAAACGTAAAGACCTTCTGAAACGGATTCTGGCGGCAGGGTATACGGTGGAAGAAGGAAACAATCACACAAAGGTATACAAGGACGGAATCTGGGTCCAGACAGTTCCAAGGCATGCCGAGATTGTGGAATTCACCGCAAGGGCCATCCTGAAATCTCTTGGAATCTGGTAAACAGCAGGGAAGGGGATTCGCCAGTTCCCTTCCCCCTTTAGGGGGTGCAAACATGCAAAACTATTACTATCTGGCTTTTGTGCCATGCGAAGGCGCATACGCGATTTTCTCGCCGGATTTCCGGGAAATAACGTCACAGGGCGAAACGCTTGCGGAATGCATGGCCATGGGGGAAGACGCCCTTGCCATAGCGGCGGAAGAATATGCGCAGCGGCGCCGTCCAATGCCTGAACCCTGCGATCTGGGCGAAGCCCGCCGCCGCATGGAGGCTTTTTTCAGGGAGATGGATATCAAGCCCGCTGGTGAAGTCCTTTACCAGCTTGTGGGCGCGCCTGATGCGGACATGACCCCCGTAAAGATTTCCGCGACATTTACCCGCTATGCCTTGGACGTTATCGACCGCAAGGCAAAGGCCAGAGGCATGACCCGGTCAGGTTTCCTGGCCGATCTTGCCCTGCATGCCTGACTTGGCAACCGCTCAGCGGTAAAGTACCATAATCATTGTAAGATGGAATTTGTGTAAGCCCGGGAGGTGACAAGCCTCTCCGGGCTTTTTTTATTTGGAGCCCTCCTCCTTGGGGAGGGTGTCGAGCGAAGCGAGACAGGAGAGGTTGGGAAAGCCCGAATGACCTCTTCCGGCGCTACGCGCCACCTTCCCCAGAGAGGAAGGCATACAGATTTTTACCCCCGCTGCCAGTGGCAACGGGGGCTTTTTTATTCCACCTCATCAGTCAGCCTGCGGCTGACAGCTTCCCCTCAAGGGGAAGCCTTTAGAGGAAGGCTTGAACGACAGTACCGGCAGGAGCCGGAAAGGAGGGGCAGCATGCCTTGGAAAGAAGACGGGAAGGGCGGGCTTGCCGTAGAGAACGGCGCGCCTGTGTGGGTTGCGGAAGACGGCGATGAAAAGCGCGTGGATTACGAGGCCATGACCAAACGCCTGGCGGACGTCACGAAGGAATCCATTGAGCGCATTCTTTGCGCTTGTGGGGATATTGGCCAATCTGGGCATGAAGTTCCCCGGGCGGAGGTCTGCTTGAAATGCTTGTCAGGAACACCTTATAATTTCATGGACTTTTGCAGGAACATGCATGTCTCGAAAGGACAAGATTCTTTAATTTTTTCCAAGCTTGAGGAAATCCCATGCAAGGGGCTCCGCGTTTGTCCTCATCATGCGCGCCGGGATTTGCATGGCTGAAATCCATAGAAAACAATCTGTTGACGGGATATTATGAAAAGGCCGTGAAATCAGTTGAAAACGATAATGTGGGGATTCCATGAAACGGCAGGGACATGCCGGGAATTTCCAGTTCGGGAAGGAGATACAAGCATGAGCGCAACAGCGGTGGGTGGACTTGATCTCGTTATGGTGGGAGCGGCGATTCTTGTGAGGATGGCAGCTCAGTCCCGGGAACAGCAGCGGCGGATGGAAGCGGAACGCCGGAGACGGGAGGAACATCAACAGGAGCTCCAGCGCCAGACGGAGGAAAGGGAGCGGCAGCGCCTCAGGGAAGAGGAACGCCAACGTCAG
>JAILGY010000172.1:0-10997 GCA_024696325.1 bacterium
CCAGGCTGTGACATGATAAATGCTCCTTGGAAATGTCAAACAATCACAAACAGCATTATATCGTAATATCAAATAGTTAACAACATTAAATTGTTAAGATATCGATTGATATTCACTTTTTATTACAATAATTTTGCAAGATTCCCATAAGACAGAGGAAATAATCAAAATCCTCTACGACTCCGGAAAAGGCAGGGCATAACAATAAACAGACAGGGCGTGCATCTCCGAAACAAAGACACACGCCCTGTTTTTGTTTATTGCATCAAGATAAAAATCTCTTCACGGAGGGAAACCGGCTCACAGATAACTGCGGGCGCCGACATAACGGGCCGCATACGTGCCCTTGTTCATGTTGTCGATGCGTACGTTTTTCCCCTTGCTGGGAGCATGAATGAATTCGCCATTTCCCAGATAGACACCGACATGGGATACCTCCCCGCTGCGCGGTGAAGTAAAGAATACCAGATCTCCCCGGCGCGGCGCTTCCACCGGACGGCCCGCCGCATACTGTTCCCGGGAGATCCGCGGCAATTCCACACCTGTAGAGCGATAGGCGAGCAACGTCAATCCGCTGCAGTCAACCCCCTCCGCGGCCGAGGTGCCGCCCCACTGGTAGGGAACACCGAGGTAGCTGCGGGCGGTATTGACAATCTGCTCCCGCCGGGCGTCTCCTCCTTCCACGAAAAGGCTGGTGGGGTAGCTGGACGGGGCAATAATGCGGAACTCGGAAATGATGCCTTTTTGCCTGAGCTGCTGTGCGGCTTTTTCGGCATCGATCCGGGAGCGATAATTGCCAAAACGTACCCGGTACATGGCACGATAGTCACGGAAGTAGTAGGCATCCAAGTGCTGCTTGAGCAACTTATTCTCCATCCGGGCAGCAAAATCCTGGCGGGAGAATACGCCCACCTGCACTGTATAGCCCTCCGTCTTCAGTGGTTGAACTGCCGAGCGTTTGGCGACGCGGGAATGCGTTGTGCTACATCCCACCATCAGCCAGAAGCATCCACACAGAATGAGCCACAGACACCCTCTCTGCATTTTTTTGTTCATTCCTCTCCTCTTCTTTTTTCTTCCTTCGTATGTACGTGCACCTGATTGGCAAGAGTCACCGGCGCATTCCGGTCCAGACGAATATTCTGCCCGCAGTGGGTCAATGTCAAGCCAACACCTTTTGTGAGCTCGTAGGTCGTCCGGTCGTGCCGCACGTCCACCGTCAGCCGTTGTTCACGCACAAACAGCGAGAACTTGAGCCGTTTCACCAAGTTGGGCAGACGCGGATTGAAACTGAGCATCCCGTTATAATCCCTCATGCCCGCAAAACCATAAACGGAAACCATCCATGTGCCGCCCATAGATGCAATATGCACGCCATCTCGCACATTGCCCGCCATGTCCCCCAGATCCATCAGCACCGCCGAAAGCCCGTAGCGGCGCGCCTTGCGTACTTCCCCCACCTCATTGGCGACAATGCTCTGAATACAGGCGGACAGGGAGGAATCCCCCGTGGTCAGCGGATCGTAAAACTCGAAATTGCGCCGTTTGTCTTCCAGCGAAAACTCGTTGCCCAGAAGAAACATGGCCAGCACGACATCTGCCTGTTTTATGACCTTGTGCCGATAGATCACCAGGGGATGAAAATGCAGAAGCAGAGGATACTTGTCGCGCGGAGTGCCGGCGAAATCCCATTCCTTGCGATCCAGAAACTGATCGTCCTGGGCATAGATGCCAAGTTCCTGCTTGTAGGCAACATACATGTTGTCCGCCGCCCGACGCCATTCCGAAGGTTCGTCATCCTCCAGATGGGTCTTGTCCACCAGCGCGGCATATGCGTCCGGATTGGCATTCCGCAGATCCTCCACCACCTGCGCCGCATAGTTCAAGTTGGCGCGGGCCATCAGGTTGGTATAGGTGTTGTTGTCCACCACGGCGTTGTATTCATCCGGGCCGGTCACACCGTGCAGGCAGAACTTGCCGTCGCGATGGGGTGAATAGAAGCCCAGATCAAGCCAGAGCCGGGCAGTTTCCACCAGTATCTCCGCTCCTTCGTTGAAGAGAAAGGCCAGATCGCCGGTTGCTTCCACATACTTGCGCAATGCAAAAACAATGTCGGCATTGATATGATACTGCGCGGTGCCGGCGGCGTAGTAGGCCGAAGCCTCCTCGCCGTTGATGGTACGCCACGGAAAGAGCGCGCCCTTCTGGTTCACCTCGCGGGCACGCTGCCGCGCCTTGTTCAGCATGCTGTGGCGATAACGCAACAGGTTGCAGGCAATACGCGGCGCGGTGTAGATAAGAAACGGCATCACATAGATTTCCGTATCCCAGAAATAATGTCCTTCGTAGGTCTGGCCGGTCAGGCCCTTGGCGGGAATGCCCGTTCCTTCCGCACGCCCGGAGGCCTGCAGAATCTGGAACAAATTCCAGCGCAGAGCCTGCTGCAGTTCTCCAGCCTCCACACAGTTCTGCCGCTCCTTCGTTTCCAGCACCACGTCGCTGCGTTCCCAGAAATCGTCCAGATAGCTCTTCTGCCCGGCCAAAAGCTGTTCGCAACCCTCGCTGCGGGCAAAATCCAGCGTACGCTCCAAGCGCTGGCAAAGTTCGGCAGCGCCCGCGCTACGCGAGCTGTGGTAGGAAATGAACTTGAACAATTCCACCGGCACGCCGGGCTGCGCATTGAGAGAATACACCACCTGCGCGTTGTCTTCGTCCGTATGGAGCCGGCTGGTAAAGGGCGTGGTGGTCTCCAAGACATGATCCGCGCCACAGGCTACCGTCATCTGGCTGCTTGCAGTCCGATGACTCATCACCACCCGCTGATCGCGGGAATAGTACTGCTGCGGCTCCAGAACGGATCCGGCAAAACCTTTGGCCTGGCGGGGATCATCCACCGAGGACTGATTGGGCTGATTGCCAACCAGACTGGAGACAATCGTCACGGGCGCCTCGTCCTCGCTCAGAATGGTCACGCGATAGGTGACCAGCGCCAGATGCCGGTGGCGGAAGGAAACCATCCGCATTGAGTTGATCTGCACCAATTTGCCGGAAGGCGTCTCCCAGAGCACATCACGCGTCAACACGCCCTCACGCATATTGAGCCGCCGTTCGAAGGTTACCAGTTTGGCGGTCGGCAGAAAGAAGGGTTCATCATCCACGTACAGCTGAATGATCTTGCAGTCGGTAAGATTGAGCATGGTCTGGCCGGTCTTGGCGAAACCGAAGGCCGATTCTCCGTAGGGGATGGGCCATGATTCGTAGAAACCGTTGATGAAGGTACCACTCTGACAGGCGGGTTTGCCCTCCTCAAAACCGCCGCGCAGGCCAAGATAGCCGTTCGCAAGGGAAAAAATGGTTTCGGTCTGCCCCAAAAAACGGGGATAAAACTTTTTTTCGACGATGCACCACTCGTCAACCGGATACACCTGGCGAGGAGCGGGAAATTTCGCTGAACGGATCATGGCCTCCTCCCGCTGCCAGTTGTCATTTCAGGAATGAATGTCATACGGACAGATTCCCTCCCAAACAACGATGAAAATAAAGACAGAAACAGAATCAGATGCCTCATTCCGGCAGCAGTTCCGCCAAATCGGAAACCACCACATCCGCGCCGTTCCGCAGAAGAGTCTGCGGATCGCCATGCCGGTCCACGCCGACCACCAGGCCGAAATTGCCGGCACGTCCGGCCTGCACACCAGAAATGGCGTCTTCCACCACGACAGCCAGGGCATTCGGCACATGCAGCTCATGCGCCGCCCGCGCAAAGGTATCGGGAGCCGGTTTTCCGGCCAGATCGAGTTCCCGCGCGCGATTGCCGTCCATAAAGAGATCGAAGAGATCGATGATGCCCGCCTTTTTCAAAATTGCCATGCAGTTTTTGCTGGACGAGACCACCGCCAGACGTACCCCCCGCTCCCGCAGCCATCGTGCCAAACGTACCGAGCCCTCGAACAGATCCACGCCCTCGGCCTCAAGCACTTCGCGAAACATCGCATTCTTCCAGTTGCCCAGCCCGCAAACGCTGGCCACATCCGGCGCGTCATCAGCGTTTCCCCAGGGCAGTTCAATGCCGCGGGATGCCAGAAAACTTCTGATGCCCTCCACGCGCGGCTTGCCATCCACATAGTCCCGGTAATCCCGCACTATATCAAAGGGCACAAAGGGCAAACTGCGTTGAGTGTAGTACTGTGTCAAAAATTCGTCAAACATCCGCTTCCAGCAGCGGGAATGCACACGGGCGGTCGCCGTCAGCACACCGTCCAGATCAAACAGCACCGCGCCAAAAACACTTAAATCCAGAGGCTCGTCATGGGAAAAAGCAGGATTGAAAAGCATGGGCGACCTCCTTTCGTCCACAGGGACGGCAATCGTCCTTCTACAAGATGGATTGTTACAAATAGCACAAGAATATTCGTTATTCCAGTTCCATGCCATAGTTGAACAACGAGGTGCCGGAAAGTTCCCGTCCCCGGCCCAAAGACGCCAATACTCTCTTGCCGGTGGGTGAAAAAGGCCCGACCTGCCGCAGATCCAGAATGAAGCGGCCACATCCCGCCTGCTGCAGTTCCGCCTCCCTGCCGACCAGAGAAAAATCCTCGCCGGCGTACAGAATATTGAGGCCCCGCCGATGCGCCACCCGGAACGTCGTACCGGTATCGGAAACCAGGGTGCGCCCCTGCGGCAAACGCCGCAGATTGACGCGGGTAACGAGCAGCGGCACGCTGGCATAAATCGTCACGGAAAGCGCCACATCCGTCGCATGCGCCAGCACGTCAAAGAGATTGGCCCTGTCGTCTTCCAGTGCCAGCGTCGCGCCTTCCACCCCCAGTTCCTTCCAGGAAAGCACGGCCTGGCTGTTGAGGGAAAAAAGCCGCCAACCGGCAAACAACCGCACCGAAGGCACATCCTCAAACAGCGGGAAATGTCCAAGGTTGTTCAGCATGAAGCAACGAAAACCGCCTTCCACCAGGCTGGCAACCATCTGCCGGCAGGCTGTCCACTGCGCATCAAACAGCACCAGCGGCACCTCCCAGATTACCCGGTCCTTGCGGTCCCGCACCCTGTGGAGGCGCTCCTGCACATTTTCCCCGGTCAGAGGCAAAATAACGCTCTGCACCTTCGGATCGTCAAGAATATGCAGATCCCGGGCATGGCCGATAGCCACCGCGATCTGGGCGGACGCGTGTCTTTCGGGAGGATGCGCCGCAAGCAGCGCATTCATCATCCTCCCCAAAGTTTCTTTCCGTTTCTCCGCGCGTTTTTTCCGCCAGAAACGCTGGAAATTTTCGGAGAAATCGCGCCGGATCTCCTTCAGGCGGCTGGGCGGAATCACCACTGGCGGCAAATCGCCGCAGACAAAGTCCGCCTCCGGCCAGCCGTCGGGGCCCAGATGCCCAAAGAGTCCTGCAAGCGTTTGGGCATTGAGCGGATTTTTTTGCGCCGGATAGCAGCTCACCGGATATTCCCGCGCAAAGGACATCCCCAAGATATGCCCCTCCAGATGCAAAATGTCACTGCACAGCTCCGCACGGACCGTCAGCTGCGGAGGCGCATCACCCGCAAACGCTTCCAGACGGCGGCGTCCCTTGGCCTCGCTCATGGTGAAGGCCTGTTCCGAGGAGACCTTGAAAACCGAATCGCCCACACGAAACTGTCCCTTAAAAGGCGTGGGGATCGTTACGTTCGCGTTGGCGGCGCTGTGCCTGACCTCATTTCTCCCCAGGCGCAGTGTTCTGATGGTGAAGGACTGGCCGCTGCGATCGCTTTTGGGCTGAATCCGCAGCCGATCGCCCACAAAGAGCGGCTCCCGGCTGACGAAACGGATGTCGCCGCCGGCAACCGCGCCCACCCGGCCCAGCCACAAACCGGTGGCGCCAGTTACGGCCGAATTGGAGATGTCCTCGTTTTCGACGCCCGTCAAAAAACCGTGGGTCGGATTGCGCCCGAAGGAGCTCTTCAGCATCCGGCGCGCCTCGCGCTCGGCCTCCTCACGCGCGTCTTCCGGCGCATCCAGTGCCCGGCGGTAGGCGCTCACTACGGTGGCGACATATTCGGCGCTTTTCATCCGCCCCTCGATCTTGAAGCTGCACACCCCCGCGCGCGCCAGTTCCGGCAACAGATCGACGGCGCAGAGATCCCGGGTGGAAAAGTAGTAGCCCTCCTTGCCCTGTGCCCGGTAGAGGCGGCGGCAGGGCTGGGCGCAGCGGCCGCGGTTGCCGCTCTTGCCGCCAAGATAGGAGGAAAAATAGCACTGCCCGGCGAACGAGAGGCAGAGCGCGCCATGAACGAAATGCTCCAGTTCCAGTGTGGTCTGGGCACGGATGGCGGCAATTTCCTCCAGGGTCAGTTCACGCGCCAGTACGGCCCGGCTGAATCCCAACCGTTCCAGCATCCGTACCCCGGCGCTGTTGTGGATGGTCAGCTGGGTCGAGGCGTGCAGTTTCAAGCCGGGGCAGAAGCGGTGCGCCAAACGCCACACCGCCATGTCCTGCACGATGACGGCATCCACGCCCATCAGCTCCAGATCGGCGAGCAGCTCCGCCAGTTCGGGCAGCTCGCGTTCCTTGACCAGGCAGTTGACCGTTACATGCAGCTTGGCTCCGCGCGCATGTGCACAGGCGGTCATCCGTTCCAGTTCGGCGACGGTGAAATTTTTGGCCTTGGCCCTCGCCGAAAAGTTCCGCGCACCGCAGTACACGGCGTCTGCTCCGTTTTCCAGCGCGGCGAAAAAAGCTTCCAGATTTCCGGCCGGTGCCAAAAGCTCCGGTTTGGGCAATGCTGTTGTCATAGGAATTTTTCCTGAAGGGAAACGATGGCGGTCAGAAACGTGACAAAAGCGTCACAGGTTCATATTTTCCAGAAATATTTTATCCTGTTCGGGCGGCAAAAAGCAATGCGAACAACCTTGCAGAAGCCCAGACTTGGTCCGGAGAAAAGCCAACTGCAAAGCTTTCCGCCCCTTCCGTTTGGAAATAAACTACAATGCGCCCTGCAATGAAAGCTGCCAGAACGTTTGGGGGCGAATGATACGCCCATTGGAGAAAGGAAAAACAGCTATGCACCATCCAGGAGAATCCCCACGGGCAATACAGATCCGCGGCGCGCGCGTGCACAACCTGAAAAACATTGATGTCGATGTGCCGCTGAACCGGATTGTCGGCATTGCGGGCGTCTCCGGTTCCGGGAAATCGTCGCTGGCTTTGGGCGTGCTCTACGCGGAAGGTTCGCGGCGCTATCTGGAGGCGCTTTCCACCTACACCCGCAGGCGGATGACGCAGGCCGCCAAGGCCCAGGTGGACGAGGTGCTGTACGTCCCGGCGGCTCTGGCGCTGCACCAGCGTCCCGGCGTGCCGGGAATCCGCTCCACCTTCGGCACCGGAACGGAGCTGCTCAACAGCCTGCGGCTCATGTTTTCCCGGCTGGCACGGCACCGCTGCCCCAACGGGCATTACCTGGAACCCACGCTTGCGGTCGCGGCGGAAAAGGAGCTCTCCTGCCCGGAATGCGGCGCGCGTTTCTACGCGCCTTCTGCAGAGGAACTGGCCTTCAACAGCCAGGGTGCCTGCGCGAAATGCGGCGGCACCGGAACGGTACGCAGCGTGGATCGGGAAACGCTGGTCCCGGACGAGTCGCTCTCCATCGACAAAGGAGCGGTCGCGCCGTGGAACAGCCTCATGTGGTCGCTGATGACCGACGTCTGCCGCGCAATGGGCGTGCGTACCGACGTACCCTTCCGCGATCTGACGCCGCGGGAAAAGGACATCGTCTACAACGGTCCGGCGGAAAAGAAGCACATCCTCTACAAGGCCAAAAATTCCAACGTGGCGGGCGAATTGGACTTCACCTACTTCAACGCCACCTACACCGTCGAAAATGCGCTGGCGAAGGTCAGGGACGAAAAGGGCATGAAACGCGTCGAAAAATTTCTGAAGGAGGATACCTGCCCGGACTGCGGCGGAACGCGGCTGTCGGAAAACGCGCGCGCCCCGAAACTGCAGGGCATCGGGCTGGATGCGGCCTGCGCCATGACGCTTTCGCAGCTTGCGCTCTGGGTGGAGGCCCTGCCCGCTTCCCTTCCGCAGGAGATGCGCCCGATGGCGGAAAGCATCTGCGAATCCTTCCGCACGTCCGCAAAACGCCTGATGGATTTGGGACTCTCCTACCTGACGCTCGACCGCGCCTCGTCCACGCTTTCCACCGGCGAACGCCAGCGGATGCAGCTGGCCCGCGCGGTGCGCAACCGTACCACCGGCGTGCTCTACGTGCTGGACGAGCCCTCCATCGGGCTGCATCCGGCCAATATCGTGGGCCTGAACGACGTCATGCACGATCTGGTGGCGGACGGCAACTCCGTGCTACTGGTCGACCACGATACGCAGATCCTGAAGGAGGCGGACTGGATCATCGAGCTGGGGCCCGGCGCCGGAGCCGACGGCGGACTTGTCATCGCCGAAGGCACGGTGGAAGCGCTCTCCCGCAATCAGGCCTCCCGAATCGGGCCTTTTCTGATACGGAGGGAAAAAACACCTCCCCACCCTGCCCCTCCTCTCGCAAGCGGAGGGAGAGGCACGGCATTGACGGATTTTCAGAGGAACAAGGATGTATCATCTCAGGGCTCTACACGGGAGGAACTGTTCGCACAGGGCACAATCCACCTTGAGACCACGGCGCTGCATACAGTCAGGCCGCTTGTCCTCGACATTCCCAAAGGGAAGCTCACGGTTGTCACCGGTGTTTCCGGTTCCGGCAAGACGACAATGGTGCTGGAAAGCCTCGTCCCCGGGCTGGAAGCGCTGACGGCCGGAAAAAAACTTCCGGCGCACGTACGCCATATCACGGCGGAAGGCATCAAACAGGTCAAGCTGATTGACGCCAGCCCCATCGGCATCAACGTGCGCTCGACGGTGGCGACCTATGCCAACGTGCATGACGAGCTGCGGAAGATCTACGCACGCACAGCGGACGCGAAGGCGGGCGGTCACCACGCCGGGGACTTTTCCTACAACACGGGGAATTTGCGCTGCCCGGTCTGCGACGGTACCGGCGTCATCAGCCTCGACGTGCAGTTTCTGCCGGATGTGGACGTGCCCTGCCCGGAATGCCGCGGCTCGCGCTACGCGAAGGCGGCCTGCGCCATCTACTACGAAAACGGCGGCGGAGCGCGCCTCTCCCTTCCGGAACTGATGGAGAAGGACGTGAAAACGGCGCTGGACTTTTGCCAGGGCCTGAAAAATGTTGCCGGACGGCTGCGAGTACTGCAGGATCTGGGACTGGGCTATCTGACGCTGGGTGAAGAAACGCCACGACTCTCCGGCGGCGAGGCGCAGCGGCTGAAGCTGGCCTGCGAAATGGGCCGGGCGCAGTCCGGTTCCGTCTTCGTCTTTGACGAGCCGACCATCGGGCTACATCCGCTGGATGTGCAAACACTGCTCGACGTGTTTGCCTCGCTGATGGCCCACGGCGCAACGCTCGTCGTCATTGAGCACGATCTGGACGTGATCCGCCATGCCGATTACGTGATCGACATGGGGCCGGGTGGCGGCGAGGAAGGCGGCCGGATTGTCGCCTGTGGCAGGCCGGAGGAAATCGAGGCAAATCCCGAAAGCGTGACCGGGAAGTTTTTGTAAGAGAAAAGCTTAATATTTCTCGAATGATACATAAAAATCCCGACTATTCTAAAGTGTAAGTTTAGAATGGTCGGGATTTGTTGTAAGCATAAGAAAATTAAAACAATTCCTGCGTTCTGTTCCTGTTGCGCGCCCCCATGTCAGGGCTTCAGCGCGAATCCTGCCCACTCAATGCTCCAAGGAGAGGGCAAGGCGGAAGCCGTAGTTGGCGTCACGGGTGTCCGACTTGCTGAAGCTTCGGGAAGCCGACCGGCAGAACCTGGCGTAGACGAACCAGCTACCGCCGCGAAGCACACAGTATTCGCCTTCATGAGGTCCTTTCGGATCCCGCGTAAGGCTGCCATAGTAGTCACCATACCAGTCCCATACCCACTCCAACACATTCCCATGCATGTCGTACAAGCCCCAGGCATTCGGCTTCTTCTGCCCCACAGGGTGCATCTCCTTCCCGGAACTGTCCCAATACCAGGCGTAATCCTCCAAATGTTTTTTGTCGTTGCCAAAGTAGTATGCCGTCGTGCTCCCCGCACGACAGGCGTACTCCCACTCCGCCTCCGTCGGCAGGCGATACCGATCGTGGCCCTCCTGCGCGTTCAGTTTCCGGATAAACTCCTGCACATCATCCCAGCTCACCATCTCCACAGGAAGATCCGCTCCCTTGAACTTGCTCGGGTTACTCCCCATCACCGACTCCCACTGCGCCTGCGTCACCGTATACCTGCCAAGATAAAAGGAACGCGAAATCTCCACCTCATGCCGCGGTTTCTCGTCCTCAAGCGCATCGTGGTCGTCATCTTCGTCGGAACCCATCCAAAAAGTTCCCGCAGGTATCAGCACAAACTCCATTCCAATGCTGTTCGTGTAGGTTTCAAGCGCCATAGTTCCTCCATAAAGAAAAAAATGCATGCTCCGAAGAAGAGCTTCAAATCTGTGGAATCAGCGAAAGTATAAATACACCAGTCCCGCAATCTGCAGTACAAGAATCAGCGGCACGCCATACTTGAATTTCAGGTGGAGCGTCTTGTGCCGGAAAAGCCGCATTGCCACCAATGCTCCAATGCTGCCTCCAACGGCGGCAAGCGCAAGGAGGGTCAGCTCGGGCACCCTCCACCACTGTTTTTTGGCGCACAGCTTGTCCCAACCGTACACCAGCAGTGCCACCAGATTGATGGCGATAAGATACCATACGAAGAGTGTATGTCCTTCCATCATTCCTCCCTCAAAATCTGCCGCACAATTTCCATATCGTCCGTTCTTCCCAATGTGCCATAAGTGGACCACCGTGCGTTCTCCGTCATCTCTTCCCGAACCTTATAGGATACGGGAGCATGGTTATTGTTTAACAGGAACCACCTCATCGGCGGCCAGAGA
>JAILGY010000204.1:0-2113 GCA_024696325.1 bacterium
ATTTCGGTTGCTGTGTTTTTCCAGCAAATGGCGCAAAAGCTCCGGCGAAGCGGCGTCCGCCTCGCGGCGCCAGAAGTCAGCCGCTGTCTGCCGCAGCAGGAGAGAGGCGTCCGGCATCAGCTCCATCTGGAAGGGCGTGCCAGTTTCCAGCGGATATTCACTCAATATTTTGAGACAAAAGCTGTGGATGGTGAAAATGGCGGCATCGTCGAAGACGGCCAGCGCGGCTTCCAGCCGCGGGCGGGCTTCGGTGCGTTCCGCTTCGGAAAGCGTGGAGAAAACCGCATCAAGCGAAGCTTCCGTTTTTCCGTCGAGGTGGTTCAATGCGGCGCGCAGACGTCCGCGGATCTTGTTCTTCAACTCGTTGGTAGCGGCGTCGGTGAAGGTGACCGCCAGAATCTTGCCGGCGTCCCAGTGCTCGCGCAGCAGCAGCCTCAGGAACAGATCGGTGATCTTGTGGGTTTTGCCGGTTCCGGCACTGGCCTCAATGAGGTGAAAGCCGTGCAGGGGCACACCGGCCTGCAGGGGGTCGCTGATTTCCGGAGACATGCGCTCCTCCTCTGGAGTGGAAAGGATGGTACTCTGGCTTTTTATGTGCAGTTGCGAGCGTTACACGTTTTTTCTGCTCGGCATCGGCCCCATCAGCTTTCCTGACGCCGGTACTCTTCGAGAAACTCCGCCTTGAACTGCCGGAAGCGGCGCGCGGCGATGGCGGCCCGGCATTCCCTCATCAGATTTTGATAGAAGTGGACGTTGTGAATGGCGGCCAGTGTGGCGGAGAGGATCTCGTTGGCGGCGTACAGGTGATGCAGATAGGCCCGGGTAAAGTTGCGGCAGCAGTAGCAGTCGCACGAGGGATCGACCGGGAAGAAGTCCCTGCGGTAGTTCTTGCGGGTCAGGCGGATGCGCCCGCGCCGCGTGAAAAGCGTTGCGCTGCGGGCATAGCGGGTCGGAATGACGCAGTCGAACATGTCAATGCCGCGTTCCACTGCCTCCAGCATGTCTTCCGGCAGGCCGACGCCCATGAGGTAACGCGGTTTGTTCTCCGGCAAAAAGGGCGAGGTGTATTCCACCACCTGCTTGAGCAGTTCCAGCCCCTCGCCGACGCTGACGCCGCCGATGGCGTAGCCGGGGAAATCAAGCGCGGTCAGCTCTTGTGAGCAGGCCTTGCGCAGATCGGGATAGACGCCGCCCTGCACGATGCCGAACAGCGCCTGATTTTCGGCATTTTTGTGGACATTCCGGCAAATCTCCGCCCAGCGCAGGGTCTTGCGGATTGACTGCGCGGCATAGGCGTGGGTGGCCGGGTAGGGGATGCATTCGTCGAAGGCCATGATGATGTCGGCGCCCAGGGCGTTTTGAATGGCGATGGATTCCTTCGGCCCCAGAAAGATTTCCTCGCCCGTGATTTCGTGGCGGAAAAAGACGCCTTCCGGCGTAATGTTTTTTTTCGGCAGGGAGAACACCTGAAAACCGCCGCTGTCGGTCAGCATGGAACCGCTCCAGCCGGTGAAGCGGTGCAGGCCTCCTGCCTTGCGGACCAGATCTTCGCCCGGTTGCAGATGCAGATGGTAGGTATTGGCCAGAATGATTCCTGCGCCGGTTGCCGCAGCCTGATCGGGGGTGAGCGCTTTCAGCGCGGCGTGGGTGCCGACCGGCATGAAGACCGGCGTTTCCACCGTGCCGTGAGTGGTGCTCAGACGCCCGTGGCGGGCGTTCTGGTCTTTATGAAGCAGTTCGAAGTGCAGCATGGCGCTTGCCCCTTTTGTAAAAATTGTTGTTGAGAATTACGGACACGTAGTGGAAGATTACAGATCCATACGCGTGGCGTCCACGATGTCCCATGACGGTTTTGCCGATTGCTTTTTGCATCTTATATGGAAGAGATGAAAAGAGGGAAGGGGCATTTGCCAAAAGGCGGCGCTGTTTTTTACGGATTCGATTATTTTTTTTTCATAGAGAGAGGGAGAGACGATGCGGCTGGTAAACGTGATCAAAAATCCCGTGGGGCGCAAGCTGTTCATGGCGCTGACCGGTCTGGCGATGGCGGCTTTTCTGGTGGTGCATCTGTTGGGCAACACCACGCTCTTTGCGGGAAGCGACGCGCTCAACA
>JAILGY010000222.1:0-2996 GCA_024696325.1 bacterium
GGTGATGTCGTTGGCGGTTTGCACAAAGGGCATGGAGGCAATGGCCGGATCCACCCCCATACGCTTGAAAAAGGCAGGCGCCAGAACGCCCATCGTGGCCGCCACCAGCATCGCCGCCGACAAGGCCACTCCCACCACAACACCCAGCATGGGGCTGTGATGCCAGAAAAGCGCGACGCCGGCCAGCGTCAAACCACAAATCAGCCCCATGATCAGGCCCACCCGCATCTCCTTGAACAACAGCTTGCCCAATGTGGAAAAATCGACCCGGCCGGTGGCGAAGCCGCGCACCACAATCGCCGCCGACTGCCCGCCCACGTTGCCGCCCATGCCGGTAATAACCGGAATGAAGGCGACCAGGGCGATAACCGTCTCCAGCGTGGGCTTGAACAACCACATGAGATAACCGGTCACCACGCCGCCGAGCAGGTTGACGATAAGCCAGGGCAGGCGCAGACGCGCGATCTTGAAGGAGCTGTAGGCATGAAAGGCCTCTTCCTCGCTGGCACCGGCCATTTTGTACATGTCCTCGGTGGCTTCCTGGCGCATGACATCGATAACGTCATCGACGGTGATGATACCGATGAGCTTGTTGGACTCATCCACAACCGGTACCGCCAGAATGTTGTACTTCGCCACCAGATGCGCCACCTCCTCCTGGTCCATGTCGGGACGGACGCTGATGACGTCGGACGTCATGATATCCTTGAGCGGGGTCTGCGCGGGTACGGTCAGCAGCTGGCGCAACGACAGCACGCCGACCAGATGATTGTGTTCATTGACGACGTAAATGTAGAAAACCATTTCCACATTTTCCGCCGATTTCTGCAGCTCCTCTATGGCTTCGCGGGCGGTGAGGTTTTCGTTAAGCGAAAAGATCTCTGTCGACATGATGCCGCCGGCGGTATCTTCATGATAGCTGAGCAGCTGCTCGATATCGGCGGCCTGCTCCGATATGATGCTGAGCAGTTCCTCGGCCAGCTTTTCCGGCATGTTGCGGATGATGTCCACAGCGTCGTCGTGGGGCATTTCCTGCAGGATGCTGCGGATCTCTTCCCGGCCGAGTTCCTGGAGCAGGCGGGCGCCGGTGCTGTGGTCAATCTCCGAGAGCACATAGGCCGCCGTTTCCGCATTCCTGATAAGACCAAAAAGGACTCCCTGTTCCTTGGGATCCAGATAGTTGAACAACGCGGCGATATCCGCCGGATGCGTCTTCTCCACAACCTTGGTCAGGTTGGGCGAGGCGCCGCGGCGTATCAATTTCTTTGTCGTATCCAGCAAAATTTGCAGTTTCTGATCCATGCCGTTTCCCCAAAAAAGAACTGCAGCAGCGCTGCCTTTTCTTCCTAAAAATTTGTCAGTCGCCGGAAAAAGATCGGGGATTTTCGCACGAACTGTTTCCAGGGAGATGGCAAAACCCGTGCCTTCCGTTCCAGACAATCTCTCTGTTGCTACCCAACACCCGGCCGCTTCTCATTGATCAGCGATTCATCGCTGTTACCTGGACGAAAGAGCACACCTATCTCTCTAAAAATCTCGTCGCTTTCTTCGAAAACGGCACATATCATATTTTGGACATTTCATGAGAACGCCTCTTTTTCTGTTCCCCCCAGTTCCCTGGATCTTGCTTTCCATTACTTATACCGTGCGATCCAACGAACGATACTGTACCGCTTCCGCGATGTGATGCTGCAAAATATTTTCCGAGCCCTCAAGATCGGCAATGGTACGCGCAACTTTAATAATACGCGCATAACTGCGCGCCGACAATCCAAGTTTGTCGGTAACTTTTTCCAGCAGCGTCTTGCTGTCCCCGCTCAGAGGACAAAAACGGCGAATATGCCGCGCCTGCATCCGGGCGTTGCAGTGAACGCCAAATTCCGCCATCCGCTCCTGCTGGAGCCTGCGGGCGGCCGCCACCCGGGTGCGAACATCTGCGGACGTTTCTCCTTCGGACTCGGAGGCAAGATCGCTGTGCGGAACCCTGGGGACCTCCACCTGCAGATCAATGCGGTCGAGCAGCGGACCGGAGAGGCGGCTGCGGTAGCGCTGCAGGGTATGCTGGCTGCACGTGCAGCTGTTTTGCCGATCGCCCAGGAAACCGCAGGGACAGGGATTCATGGCGGCGACCAGCATGAAGGACGCAGGGTAAGTGATGGTCGTGGCGGCCCGGGTAATGGTCACCTCGCCGTCTTCCAGCGGCTGCCGCAGCATCTCCAGAATATTTTTTTTGAATTCGGGCAGCTCATCAAGAAACAATATTCCGTTGTGGGCAAGCAAAACCTCGCCGGGACGGGGGATGGTGCCGCCGCCGATGAGTCCGGCGTCGGACACCGAATGATGCGGATGGCGAAAGGGACGGTTGCGGATCAGGGCGTCCTGCCGGGAAAGCAGGCCAGCAATGGAATGGATCTTGGACGTTTCCACCGCCTCCTCAAAGCAGAGATCCGGCAAAATGGTAGGCAGGCGGCGGGCCAGCATGGTCTTGCCGCTGCCCGGCGCTCCGGACATCAGGATGTTGTGCCCGCCGGCGGCGGCAATCTCCAGCGCCCGCTTGACGTGTTCCTGGCCGCGCACCTCGGCGAAATCCTCCTCGCAGTGAGACGAGCGGCGCAGAAAATCCTTCTGATCCACCCGGCAGGGCTCCGGATGGGCATTCCCGTTGAGAAAGGCCACCACCTCGCCCAGCGTCTCCACGCCAAAAACCGGCTGCGAAGCCACAACCGCCGCTTCCGGCGCGTTTTCCTTCGGGAGGATGAAGCCCGCAACCGTCCAGGATCGGGCGCTGGCCGCCAGCGGCAAAGCGCCCCGCACCGGCTTGATCCGGCCGTCCAGCGAAAGTTCTCCCATCAACAGCCAGGGGCGGTCGATATCGCCGGCGGCGACCTGGCCATTGGCAATCAAAATGCCAACGGCAATGGGCAGATCGTAGGCCGTGCCCTCCTTGCGGATGTCGGCCGGCGCCAGATTGACCGTCAAACAGCTTGCCGGAAAGG
>JAILGY010000232.1:0-24987 GCA_024696325.1 bacterium
CAATAATGATCAACATACCTTGCGTCATCCCTGCCCGTTTTTTTGAGAGCAGCGCAAAGATTCCCTATGCCACTTTCCACATATCATCCGGCCAGCTGAAACGGGCGACGGAATCGCCGAATGCGCCGAACCGTCTGGTAAGGTAGCGATAGCGCCCAACAACGATACCGGGGGCAAGGTCATATTCCGCCGCAAAACGTTTGACCTCGGCCAGCGAGTCAAGCAATTCCACTTTCCTGTTCAAGGAAGATGGCAGCAACATCTCTGCAGCGTAGGAGTCCGCAGCCCTTTCATCGGGGGAATCCGCCCAGGCCTGTCCCGTGAGAAAACTGGTCTTCTTCCGCTCGTCAAGGACGTGCCGCACCTCGTGAAAAAACGAGAACCAAATCATGTCTTCCGCTCCCGTGCGCAAAGAAAGAAGAATCATCGCCTTGTCCCTGCCCACCCAGCGCGTCACTCCGTTGAGCGGAGCGCCGGGAACAGACTTCACATAGACGACCGCCACACCCGCTTCAGAGCAAAGGCGACGGATTTCAAGCAGTGTCTCACGGCAAATTCCGTGCGAGACAAGCGCACGGCATGACGCCAGAGCATTTCGGAACGTCTTCGAGGAGTAGGGTTCGCAGTCTATTCCCTCCGCCTCTATCTCCCCGGCCCGGACGAAGGCTGCTACCGCCGCCGGAGAAACCTTGTATTTGGACGAAACGCGCGCCGCCGCGAGAGGTTCCTCCCAAACCCTCATCCAGGCTGCACGGTTTGCGACGCGATAGAATGAAAGCGTGGAGAAGAACAGTTCCAGCTCTGTTTCGCCTGAAATCCAACCGCGTTCAATCATGACCTTTCGCGGCTGTTCCTGAAACCATTTGCGATCTTCTGCCTGAAAAACGCTCCGGCGATTCAGACGGGTGCGGTAGTTCGCCTCCAGCGAGGTCCAGAACGCTGCGGGGATTTTTGTCACCGATTCCAGCTTCATCGCAAACTCCACGCTAAGCGGAATTTCGGATGATATGAGCCGGTGGAGCGTCCCGACAGGAACGCCCAGATGACGAGCAAACGCCGCCTTGGTCATTCCAAGGTGCGCAATGTTTTCCTCAATGGTTTCGCCCGGCTTAACCAGATAGTCCGGGTTAAATGCAAGCATTGTATTGTTGTTCATGGCTACCTCCTCACCTTGCCTTCGTGGGAGTCCTTGACCTCCATGATGCACACTTCCTTGACGGACGCAAGGTCGATGCCACCATCCTCCCTTTCGGAAAATTCTCCGCACGGACGGAACAGGAGACGCATATTGCCCGAAACATCCACAGAGAAGACATGGGCTTCCGACGTGGTTAGCTCGTGGCAACGCGGCGGCGGCAGATGTGAAACCATTTGAAGCGACTGCGCCGCCTCAAGTTCAATCAGGCGCTGCATCACACGCTTTCCGACCACAGCGCCAAAATTTTTCACTATGGCCTTCTGGCTCTCGAAAAGCCTCTGCGTCTTTCTGTTGTCGAAGAAGATGTCCATTCTTTCTTCCAGATTTTTAGTACCATAATACGATATCATTTTATCAAGCAGATGCCAATAGGCAGGAGAAGACGAGAACTTTCAGTGCCGCAGGTCTTGCGGCGATCTGGTGAAAATGAAAAACGCCGATTCTCATAAAAAGAATCGGCGCATGGTTTGAGGAAAAACTACAGACAGCTGACAGGCAGGCAGGATGCGGTTGTGGCGGTCCAGAGGAATGACCTCCCTGCCAATTTCATACAAATCTGCGCTTGCGCTGCCGATTTGTATAAAAGCACCCGAGTCAGTCACACAAAGGATTTCAACCCGCTAACGGCGTTCCGGGAGAAGCCGCACCGCATGGGCGGCAATGGCCTTGAGTTCCGAGAGGAAGAGACCATCCCGGGCCTGGAGAGACAGTCCTTCAAGAAAAGTGTTCAGCGCCCCGGCAAGGGCGGGCACATCGGTATCCGGAGCGATCTGGCCGCTCCGGATGGCGAGGCGAAGCCGTTCGGCAAACTTGCTCTTCATGGCAAAACGGCATTTTCTAATGGCCTCGATCACTTCCCTCTCATCCGCCGAAATGTTGACCGCCGCCAGTACAACCAGACAACCGCAGGGCGTTTCCGGAGAAAGCAGAATTTTTGCCGCATCGCTAAAAAAATCGGCGACCGCGCGGTACAGGTCGGGTTCGGCCATGAAGCGCGCTTCCACTTCCGCCCAGTAGGTCTTTTCGTAGTAGTGCATTGCTTCGAGAAAAAGCCCCGCCTTGTTGCCGAAAGCGGCATAGAGACTGGGCGCCCTGATACCCATTACCTCGCAGAGTTCGGTAATGGAGGCAGGTTCATAGCCCCGTTCCCAGAAGAGACGCAGCGCCTTGCGCAGAGCTGTTTCCCGGTCGAAGGCGCGGGGACGCCCCTTACCCTGGTGTTCGGCCGGATGTCCGGCATCAGCTGTGAAACGACGGTTTACAGACATGACTTTGATTCCAAATGAGCTATAAATGACGATGCTAAACTGTATCAGACGTTATTCTTCCCTACTCTTTGCTTTTTGGCGCAAAAAAGCAAGTTATAACTGTATATATCCTGTTTTTGTCGCTTCATAAGGAAAAATTTCTTCTTGCATATTTTTTAATGCTTGTTATATATATCATCATCTTTGGACAGCCATATCGGCCGTACCGTTTCAATTACCAAAGTGTTTCATCCACTAAAAAAAACGACAAGGAGAGAAAAAATGGGCAAGAAAATCGTTATCCTGAACGGCAGTCCACGTCAAAACGGCAACACGGCGATGCTCTGCGCGGCTTTCACCGAAGGCGCACAGGCGGCGGGCCACGAGGTTACACGCTTTGATCTGGAGCAACTGAACATTCATGGCTGTCTGGGCTGTATGGGGGGCGGCAAAAACCCGGAGGCGCCCTGTGTGCAGAAAGACGGCATGCAGAGCATTTATCCCGCCTACCGGGAAGCGGACATTGTGGTTCTGGCCTCTCCCCTGTACTATTGGAGTTTCTCCGGGCAGCTCAAAAACACCTTTGACCGGCTTTTCGCCGTGGCCGAGCTGGATCCGCACTACGCCAACCCGAAGAAAGACTGCGTCCTGCTCATGGCGGCCGAAGGCGATACGCCTGACAACTGGAAACCCGCCCTGGACTATTACAAGAGCCTTCTGGGATTTCTGGGCTGGCGGGATTTGGGGCAGGTCCTGGCCGGCGGCGTCATGGAGGCGGGTGCGGTGGCCGGCAAACCGGTACTGGCAGAAGCCCGCAAACTGGGAGCATCGCTTGCGTAAACAGTAAATGGCAAAGACGCCTGGGGAGCCCGTAACAGGCTCCCCTTCAATGGAAGCTGCCCAATGCAACAAGGAGACCTATGAAAATCACGCTCGTTTTGCTTGTCATCGCCGTCCTCTGCGCGGCATGCGCTTATCACCTGCTTTCAAACCGCCCCTCACAGGCGACCATCGCGCTGACCGCCAAGCTGAAGGGCAAAGTGGCGATTGTTTACTATTCGCAGTCTCAGGTGCAAAACACCGCCACCCTCGCCCGCTGGATTCAGAAGCACACCGGCGGCGACCTGATTCCACTTGAAATGGTCAAGCCCTATCCAGAGCCATACAGCGCAACGCTCAAGGCGGCGGAGCAGGACTTCAAGTCGGGCCATTTGCCCAGGCTGAAAAACATTCCCACGCTTGAAGGCTACGATATCGTCTTTATCGGAGCACCCATCTGGTACGGTACCTATGCCCCGCCGCTTGGCACTTTTCTGAAGGCCAATACGCTTTCCGGAAAGACGATAGCCCCCTTCTGTACCCACGGAGGAGGCGGAGAGGGCCGCTTCGAGGCCGATCTTCGCAAGGCATGTCCCCAGGCGATCCTGCTTGAGGGCCTCAGCCTTCGCGGCTCCAACCAGATTGAACGGCGGCTGATGCGTGGCATCTCCCTGCGCCATACGGAAAACGACGTCGTCAACTGGCTCAACCGCATCTTTGCTTCCACATGAAAATATTTCCGATTCCCTTTCAGGCAGCGTAATATGTGACAAAAGAAATACATGAGTACCAAGAACGGAGAGGCTTTTTCAGATGAAAATTGCAGTCGGTCTTTCGGGCGGAGTTGATTCCTCGGTTGCAGCGCTTCTCCTGAAACAGGCGGGGCATGAGGTTGTAGGCATCACAATGAAGCTGTGGCGGGAGGGACGCTACAAGGGCGGATGCCGTGATGCCTGCTTCGGTCCGGGCGAGGCGGACGATATCGCCGCGGCAGCGGCCTTCGCCCGGCAAATTGGAATCGGCTACCACATATTCGACTGCTCGGAGGAATACGAGAACATCGTCCTTGAGTATTTTCGCCGCGAAAAAACGGAAGGGAGAACGCCAAACCCGTGCGTTGTCTGCAATCCCCGCATGAAGTTCGGACAGCTTCCCAAAATCGCGGCGCGGCATGTTGCATTTGATTGTTTCGCCACAGGACACTACGCGCGGATTGTCACGCTGGGAAACCGTCTTGCCATTGCCCGCGCCAAGGACGAGCGCAAGGACCAGAGCTACTTTCTCTGGGGCCTGAAACAGGAACAGCTCGGACAAACGATGTTCCCTCTCGGTGACATGACAAAGGCCGAAGTACGCGGGATCGCGGAGGCAGCGGGGCTTCCAATGGCGGGGAAGCCCGACTCTCAGGACTTCTATGCCGGCGACAGTGCCGAACTGTTGGGCAGGGAGGACAGCCCCGGAGACATTGTCTCTGCGGAAGGTGTGGTTCTCGGCAGGCATCGCGGCTACTGGCACTATACCGTTGGCCAGCGTCAGGGGCTCGGCATCAGCGGCGAAGCGCCCTACTATGTCCTGAAGATAGAGAAGGAAAAAAATAAAGTCATCGTCGGAACACGCGACAAGACCGTAAGCACGGCGTTTCATCTGCGAAACTTGAACTGGATGGGCATCGGGCCAACAAGCGCCAGGATCGAAGGATTCGTCAAAATTCGATCGGGCGGCCAGCCTCTTGGTCCTGTCATGTTTGAAGACGGCCTTGTCCGCGTTCCGGGCGGATTGTTCGGCGTCGCGCCAGGGCAATCCGGGGTCCTCTACTCATCATCCGGCGCCATCCTCTGCGGTGGTGTAATCGAGTAGTTCCTCAGCACTCCATTTCAAAGGGATGCTCACTTTGTAATGTAGTAATCGGCCCCTTTCAGATAGTATTTCTGCGAGCCTTTATCCACAAGCCGCAGGTTGGATTTGGCGTATTCATCCCTATGCAGATCATACTGCTCGTAGAAACCCAGTTCGGCCAGGTACACCTCGCCGGTATCGGCATCATAGAGCCGATCGTAGCCCATGAAAGAGTCGCTCCACTTCTGGAAGGCAATGTCATGCGCCTTTTCCCGGGCGCGCCAGGCTTCCGTCATGGCATCGTGCGCCGCCTGCATCGCCCGGCCGCGGGCCAGAAGCGCTTCCCGCTCCTCATTGGAAACCTTGATCGCTCTGTTTACATAATCCTGGGTAAAGTTGAAGGAACCCAGACACTTCGTCAGGATCGGCTCCAACTCACGCATTTCGCCTATCGGAGCGGTAACACCCATGAATCCGTACACCGTGTGGAACCAGCCGTCCACACCCAAAAAGTTGTACTGCATGCCGACCACCGGCTGGGCGGTGATCCAGCCTTCGCCCACCTGTCTTTGATGATCCACATACTTGACGCGGGCAATGGAGTTGTCCCGGCAGGTCGGTGGACACGGGATGGTGCTGCGTTTGGTTTCAATCACTTCGATCGCGTCCATGTCGGGAACCACATCGGGATTGAGCGTCAGCCCCCGCCTGTGGAACTTGGCACAGAACTGCCGTATCTCGGGGATGGTTCTCAGGAAACCGGGCAATGTCGGCGACTCCATCACAGGCGCTTCGGCGAAAAACGCATAGGTGCCGCCCACGGTTTTCGCCACCTGACGGTACTTCTTTTTGGCCACCTGGCTCTTGAGGAAAGGCTCCAGCTTGCACATCAGAAAGATCGTCCGGTTGGGTTGTTCCGGATCCCAGGCCTTGAAGGCGAAAGCCGTATATTCACCGGAGGGCCGGATCTTCCAGCCCGCAGGCAGCTGTATGGAAAAGCGTCCATCGTTGTAATTCGTCGTACCCGTCACGCTGGGGCGGACTGGTTTCATGTTGAGTTGCCGGGTTCCTCCTGCTTTGGAAACGGGGGGCGGCGCATCCTGCCGACCTTCCGGAACGGCTTTCGCGTTATCGGGCAGATAGTTGCGCACCGCCGCATCCAGCGCGGCCAGTGTGGCGTCACCATGACCGTTAAGATATTTGGCCGTATAGGTGACCGTGTGATCCTCTCGTGTCTCGAGCAGCCGCAGCAGGCACAGCCTGCCGCCTTTCACATCGTAGATGTACTGCGCCGCGGGCAATTTTTTGCCGCCCACCTCGTAAGACTCCATAATCGAGAAAGCGCGCAGCCCGGCACCGTACTTTTCTTTTATATGGGCGGTATATTTTTTAAAATACCCGGCAGGATCGAGGTTCGTCTGCTGCCCTTTCCACACCAGCACAAAGGGTACGGACCCGGGAGCCCCCACTGAAATGTGCAGGCCTTCACCGGCTTTCCAGGCAGCGCTCAACCCGGCGGGGATCTTCGTGGAGAAACCCTGCTCGCCGCAAGAAACCTCTTTCAGAGCGTCTGCGGCATGGGCTGCGGCCACGCAGCCGCACAACAGCATAAAAGCCAACATGAAGGAGCGTATTCGTTTCACGTATTTTCCTCCTTACAGTGCCGCAGCCGCAAGGCTGGGAGCTTTACCACATTCGCTTCACGGTTACGGCGCAGGACATGTCCTTGTTGCGGGCGCCACGCTGGAATACCGTGTCGCCGCCCACCGTCCAGCCTTTGGCGAATCCGCTCTCGCCGCCAACGGACAAGACAACGTGTGTCCTGTCCTGCTCGTTGCTCATGTCGCAGGTGTTGGCGCTGTCCCCCATGTACCTGTACCGCAGTTTAGGCTCCGCTCCCGCGAAAGCATGCTTTACACCCGTGCGGATCGCGTAGTTGCCTCCGGGCAGGTAACGTTTGAATTCCAGGCCCGCGCCCGCGCCGACGTAGTCATTGTTCTTTTCGTTGCCAACCTGATTGAACACACCCGCGCCATTTTCCTGGTAGCCATCCTGCCACAGACGGGACATTCGCGCATCTATATAAGGCCGCACATGCCAGGGCGCATTGGTATCCGCATGCAGATCATGCAGATACTCCCCGCCCAGTTCCAGAATGTGGCCCTGGAAACCGGCTCCGGCGACAAGGCCCGGACCGGCCAGATCCCTCCGCAGCCGGTTCCGCATCCGTCCGTAATCCAGATACACCATGCCTTCCTTTCCGGCTTTCCTGTAACCCGAGTAAAGGCCAAGGCGCGTATCCCGCAATTCGTTGCGCAAGGCATCGTCCTCAAGGTCCGCCCGGCCGTAACCGGCAAAGATGCCGGCACGCCAGTCCTGCGTAAGGGCCCTGTCCCAGCCCACCAGGGTGGCGGAACTGCCGCAGCCGGTCCCACCCTGCAGGCTGTCCCGTTTTTCCCCGGGCTTCATCCATGAGCCGTCCCCTGCAGGAGGCAGGGCTGCGCCCTCCTCCAAGGGACGCGTGGGAATTTTCGCCTTCGATTCCCTGTCCGTGAAAGCCTCGTCGAGCCGTAAGGACAGCATGCGGTGATGCACTGCATTGCGCTGTGCTTCCGCCATGCTTTGCAGGGAAGGAACGGAACCGGTGGAAGACAGCGGCGCTTCTGCCCCGGAGGCGTCCATCAGGAACAGACCGGAGGCGCCGCCGAACAGGCCGCCGCCCTCCTCCGCCGCGGCGGATGCCGCATCCGGTGCACCGCCGTACAACGGACCGCTGGTGACGCCGCCGTTGCCGGGCGAAAGCAGGCCGCAAGAATAATCCAGCCGGAACAGGCCGCTGGGCGCCGCCGCGGCTTCCGCCCCGTTCCAGAACGCCAGCAGACAAAGGGTGACTGCGAGGGAAAGCATCTCCTTTTTGTTCATGCCGGGCCTCCTTCTGGGCAAATGACGCCTTTCCTTCGCGCTCCCGAGACAGGAGCGAAAATTCCCTGCGTCCTTTTCACACATCATCAGGCCAGCTGAAATGGGCAACGGCATCGCCGCGGGCGTTGAACCGCTGGCGATTCAGGCGGGTGTGGCAATTTGTCTCCAGCGGGGTCCAGAATGCGGCGGAGCCTTTCGTCACCGGCTCCAGCTTCATCACAAACTCCACGCCGGCCAGCATCCCGGACGGCACGCGCCGCCCGGATATTTGCACCTTCCCTTCGTGGAGTTTTTGACTTTCATGACACACACTTCCTTGAAGGATGCAAGGTCGATGCCGCTTTCAAACGTCCCTTGGGACGGCAGGACTCATATTGTGAACCGCCGTGTTCCGCCTGCTTTGGGGACGGTTCTCGGAGGGGGCGGCAAAATTTTCGGGACAGCTTTCGTGTTGCCGGGGCGATAGTAACGCACCGCCGCATCCAGGGCGGCCAGCGTGGCTTCTCCACGGCCGTTAACATATTTGGCCGTATACGCGACCGTGTGATCCTTCCGCGCCTCGATCAGCCGCAACAGGCACAGCCTGCCGCCTTCCACGTCGTAAATGTACCGCGCCGCGGGCAGCTTTTTGCCGCCCACCTCGTAATATTCCATAATCGCGAAAGCGCGCAGCCTGGCGCCGTATTTTTTCCTTATATGAGCGGTGTATGCCCTGAAATATTCGGCAGGGCTGATGTTCACCTGAGATCCTTTCCACACCAGCACAAAGGGCACATACCTGGGATCCCCCACTGAAATGTGCAGGCCTTCGCCATTCCTCCAGGCAGCGCTCATACCGGCGGGGATTTTCGTGGAGAAGCCCTGCTGAGCGCAATGAACATCCTTTAGAGCCTCTGCGGCATGGACTGTTGCAACCGCACAGCAGCACAGGAACATGCAGGCCAGCACAATACCGGAAAACCGTCGCATAGCTTTTTCTCCTTCCACGTTTGAAAAGGTGAAGGGCAGAGCGCGTCCCACGCCGCGTCCGTCAGTGGGCAACGCTGTAGACGCCGTTTTGCCGGCAGAGGATGAAATCCCGGGCAGCCCGTTCCTCCCGGGCCGTTTCCTTGAGGCCCAAACCGGTCATTTCAAACTTCGGGCGGCAGACCGCTTCGAACCTGTAGCGGGCCGTCCCGTTTTCCCCGAGTTCGGGCAGCTTCACCGTTTCAGGCCGCTCCAGCGGCACCGACGGTACGTCATTCTCATAGCGGCCGCTGGCGACAAGCGGCCCCTCCTCTCCGTCGCCTGCCAGGCTGCGCAGGGTGTACTCGCATGTGCCATGCATTCCTCCTATCAAGAAAACCAGTTCAAGACGGCCATCCTCCGCAACATGGGCATAGATCTGCCGATTATTCCGCACCAACATCCTCCCTCGTTCGATTCTCAGCAGCTCTTCAGGCAGGAACACCACATCTGCGAAGACCGCTGCAGGCAACAGGGCAAGAAGAAGAAAAATCCCCCCCAAAAAGATGGTTCTGTTCATATGAATACCTCCTGGCAGGACCGGTTCGTGCGCCCGGGATGCATATGGAGGAAAGGACGGGCACACAGACATCCACGCAAAATATTTCATTACATTTTTATCATAAATTTTCGGCCGGGTAAAACAGCCTGTTCCCCGTTTGAAACAGCGGGAAAGCGGTTTCCCCTCCATCGGCATCCCCGGCGAAACCGCGAAAGGATGACGCCCCTTACGGGAAGGCTGGAGGGGAAAAACAGAGGCCGCAGAGCAGGCTGGCCGAATTGGTGGCAAGCAGCACCAGGAAAAGCCGTCTGCCACTGCCGCAAACCACGGAGCGGCACAGGGCAAATTCCAGGAGCACAACCAGCATCTCACCCAGAACAATCCCCGGCACAAGCAGTGCATGATCGTAGAACCACAGTTCGCTCAAGGTCTCGTTCAGCAGCAGGTTGCTCACCACGTTGATCCCGGCGAAAGCGAGCCACTCCCGCGGGAGACGATAGCCAAAGAGGAAAAAGAGCGGCGTCTCGATCAAAACCGTCCACAGAACGGCCCGCAGAAACGGCGCCTGCAGAAAAACCGCTTCCGCGATTAGCGGCTGCTGCGTTAGAGGATGACCGAGGTCGATGATCATGGAACACTCGAAGAATCAGATTTGCTCTGCCCACCCGTACCGGCTGCGCCGCGTACGAGCAAAAGCCAACCCGTGAAAGAGAGCGCCAGGAATTGCAGTACGATCAGCAAACCGGGCAGAATGGAGAACTGTTCGCGAAAAAAATATCCCGGCAGCAGGCAGCCCGCGGCCAGCCCGAACATCAGGCCGGGACGCCCGGGACAACAGCGGTGCAGCAGCCGCAGGGTCAGCGGCATGGTCATGTTCCAGGACAGGGCCAGCAGCAGAGCGGGCAGAAGCCCCTGCCACTGCAGGGCCAGAAATCCCAGAAGAAAAATCGCAAGCACCGTCTTGTTGTAGCCGAAATGGTCGCCGCACAGGCCACCCAGCACCTTGCCCAGAGCAAACACACAGGGAAAAAGCAACGCATATCCGGTGGTGCCGCCGCCGTTCGCTCCGCGCAGCACCACACAGGCCAACAGCAGAAAAGCCGCAAGAAGCAGAGCCGCCGTGCCGGTATTGCGTGGAGCGGCTTCATCCGAAGCGATTGGATCCTCAACAGCGAATTCCGACAGACCCCGGAAATGGAGCAGAACCGCAAGCGCCACAGCGGCCGCAAGGCACAAAAGCAGAAAGGGCACTGCCCCGCAGAAACCGTTCAGCCCCAGCGCCAAGCCCAGCGCGCCGCTGGAGACAAAAATACCCGGCTCGCTGAAACTTCGCGAGCCACGCAGTATCAGACTTCCCCCTGCCGAATGGAAGAGACAGTTGCCCAGCGCCAGAAAAACGGCCTGCCACAGGATACCCTGCCCCTCCAGACAGCCCGCCGCAAGCAGAAGCGGCGAGACTATCAGGGATGGAGCAATGTGACGGGGCCGGCAGTCCAGCCACCAGCCCATGGCCCACTGCCCGCCAAAGGCAATGAGGTTGTAGAGACCGAAATAAAACAGAATGGGCTCCAGCCGCGGCTCCCCCCAGGCGTAACGGGCCAGGTTGGCCGCGCAGACGCCGTCCACCGCAAAGTGCAGCAGCGTGGCCAACGCAAGGAGGATATGGCTTGGGCCACGCTCCTCACCGGACCACATGGTAGACGCCATTTTGCCTGCGAAGGATAAAATGCCGGGTGATCTGTTCCTCCTGTTCCAGATCCGTTTCCTTGATGCCGAAATTGGTCTTCTCGAGCACCTTCAGGCAAAAGGTCGCGTCAAGCGTATAGCGGGCCGCCTCATTGTCCTTGAGCGCGGGCAGAGCCGCCTTTTCCACAAGAACCTGCCGGCCCTGCTGTTTCAAAATCCGATGCCCGGTGGCGACAACCGTGCCCTCCTCTTTCCCCGCCTGCGGACCGCGCAGGACATATTTGACCTCGCCGGGACCAGCGGTCTCGAAGCTCAGTTCAAGGAAACCATCTTCCGATAGGCCCACGCGGGCGTCAACCGGCGGCTGTATCCGCTGCATCCCCATCCGTTCCTCAAAGCGGCGCTGCCGTTCCTCGGGGGAGATACCCGGCACATCCGCAAAGACGGCCAGAGGCGCCAAGATGGTCAGGGCAAGAAACAATCCCCAAAGAAAACGTGTTTTGTTCATGGTTTTCTCCTCTTTGATGTCGTCAAAACCAATATGTAAAAAATGATTCCGTCATTTATGAGGAGCACGCAACAAAAAAGCTAGGCAAAATCTTCCCGGGTGATGCCCAGCCTCGACACCCGGTAGCTCATCATGCGTGGGGAAACGCCGAGTTCACGTCCGGCAGCGGAAAGATTGCCGCCATGTTTTCGCAGGGTTTCAACAAGAATCTCCCGTTCGCACCGCTGAAGGCGTTCGGCAAGAGAAAGCGGCTGGGATTGTGAAGATACGGTGAGCACATTCTCCATTTTTCCCACCAATTTTCCTTCACCCTCTTCCCTTCCTCCGGCCTTTCCTCCTCCAAGAACCGGCGGCAGATGCCAGCTCTGGATGACGTCGCCGTCATTCGCCGTCAGCACCGCACGCTCCATGCAGTTCTCAAGTTCCCGCACATTGCCCGGCCAATGCCATTCCATCAACATGTTCATCGCGGGCGGGGACAATCCTTTGATGCTCTTTTGATATTTCAGATTCATCTTGCGGATGAAATGCTCGGCGAGCAGGAGGATATCGCCCTTTCTTTTCGAAAGCTCGGGGACAAAAATGGGAAAGATGTTCAGGCGGTAGTACAGGTCCTCCCGGAATTTTCCCTCGCGCATGAGCAGCTCGAGGTCACGGCTGGTCGCCGCGAGAAAACGGACATCGGCATGCAGTTCCGTGTTGCTGCCCAGCCGGGAGAACGTGCGTTCCTGCAAAAAGCGCAGGAGCTTGACCTGTACCCGGGGCGAAAGATCCCCTATTTCGTCAAGGAAAAGCGTCCCGCCATCCGCCTCTTCGGCCCGGCCCAGCCGCCGCGAAACCGCTCCGGTGAACGCACCCTTTTCGTGGCCGAAGAGCTCGCTTTCCACCAGGTCTTCCGGCAGAACCGCGCAGTTCAGGGAAATGAAAGGCTTGTTCCTGCGCGCCGACTGCCGGACGATGGCCCTTGCCACAAGCTCCTTGCCGGTGCCGGACGCGCCGCGGATAAGCACTGTGGCATCGGAAGGAGCAACCTGGCGGATCTGTTCGGCCACCAGCAGCATTTCACGGCAATGGCCGATCATGCCTTCCGGACCGTCAAGCAGATCGCGGAGCTGGCGGTTCTCCTCCCGGAGGGCGGTCTGTTCCTCCTGTTCCCGCAGAAGCAAAAAGGCCGCATCCGCCGCCATATTGCCCACGGTTTCCAGAAAAGCTGCATCCTGTTCCAGATCCGTGGCCCCATCGGGCTCCTCTTCAAGCTTTCTGTCGACGCTCAGCGTGCCGATGACTTCATTCTGGTGAAAGAGCGGCACGCAGATGAAGGCCACCGCCTCGGAAGCCTCGCGGGAACGGGTGCGGTTGAGAAAGCGCTTGTCCTTGCGCACGTCGGGAATGATATGCGGCCGGCCCGTTTCGGCGACATGACCCACTATGCCTTCTCCCAGGCGGTAATGTCCCAGTTTCTGTTCCCTCTCGTCCAGTCCGTCGGAAACCTCGATAACCAGCTCGTCACCGTAGCGCAAGGTCATCATGGCGCGCTGCATGTCCATCTGGCGTCCCAGGGAGCCAAGCAAATGCTCAAGGACAACACGGACATCACGGCTGTGCGCCATGGCGTTGCTCAATTCGCGTATGACCTGCAGTTTTTTGTCGAGAGGGCTCACCGTCATAGAACACCCCTGAGGGAAGCGCTGTCCAATCACCAGGGCGCTCCCTGACGATTCAGCGAGGAGAGGAAACCTTCCTCAGCGTTTTTTCCCATTTAACAACGAAGAACGGGAGGCTTCAAGCAGTTCATGGAACTCGCGGAAAAAGCCCTGCGCATCTGTGGGGCCTGCTGCGGCTTCCGGATGATGCTGAACAGCCATCAGCGGTCTTTGCGGATGGCGGAACCCCTCCAGCGTCCCGTCATTCAGGTTCACGCACCGGGCCTCCACCCCCGCGGGGGGAACGACACAGAAACCGTGATTCTGGGAAGTCACTTCTATATGGCCGGTACGGAGATCCTTGACGGGCTGGTTGATGCCGTGATGGCCAAACTTCAGCTTCACGGTCGCGCCGCCCAGGGCAAGTCCAAGAAGCTGATGCCCGAGGCAGATGGCGCCCATGGGAAAACGTTCCGCGAGCCTGGCGATCACGGCGATCTCGTCCTTCAAAACCGCCGGATCGCCGGGACCGTTGGAAAGAAAAACACCGTCCGGCGCGGCAGCGCAGACCTGCCCGAAGCCAAAGGATGGAGGCACCACGAGCAGTTCCATGCCCTGGGCGGAAAGCTGGCGCAAAATGCTCCACTTGACACCGAAATCATAAACGAGCACATGCAGGTTTTTCCCCGCGGGCCAACGATACGAGCCGTCGGCTTCAAGTTTGGCGGCAACCGGCCGGCCGGCCGCCTCGTCCCAGCGATAGGGGGAAGACGGCGCCACCCGGCGAACGAGGTTCTGCCCCTCCATGACGGGCAGTTCCCGTGCCCGGGCCACCAGCTTGGCAGGATCCAGAATGCGGGTGGAGATACAGCCGCGCATGGCGCCCTGACGGCGCAGATGCAGGGTAAGCGCCCGGGTATCCAGCCCCTCGATGCCCGGAACCCCCATGCGAACGAGAAAATCGGGCAGACTTTCCGAGGCGCGCCAGTTGGAAGGATGCTTGCAACATTCCTTGACCAGCAGAGCCGACATGTGAACACGATCGGACTCCATATCCTCGGCGTTGATGCCATAGTTGCCGACAAGCGGATAGGTCAGGCAGACCATCTGGCCGGCATAGGAAGGATCGGTGAGCAGTTCCTGATAGCCCGTCATGGCGGTATTGAAAATGACCTCACCGCCGCAAAGTTCCACCGGGCCGGTGAAGGAGCGTCCCCAAAGGGTAAAACCGTCTTCCAGGGCAAGAAGAGTTTTCATGCTTTTCCCCCTTCATAGTAGTCTTGCAGACAGGCCACACGCAGAGGCATCCCCTGCTGATGGTGGATGGCCCGGGCCATGGCCTTCGCTCCGGCGATGGTCGTCGTAAAAGGTATGCCGTAACGCAGCGCAGTCTGACGTATGATCCGGGAATCGGCTGTTGTACGGCCGCCCTCCGTGGTATTGACAATCATCGCGATCTCGCCGTTTTTCATCATGTCGACGATATTGGGCCGCCCTTCGTCAAGCCGGGGAACAAGCCGAACGGCAAGGCCCGCCTTTCCGAGAAGACCGGCCGTGCCCCGTGTGGCCAGGAGCGTAAAACCCAGTTCCGCATAGGACCGGGCCACGGAAACAATACATTCCTTGTCCCGGTCGTTTACGGAGATGAAGACCTTGCCGGTATCCGGGACTTTCTGCCCCGCGCCAAGCTGGCTTTTGAGAAAGGCCTCGTCGAAGGTGGGCGCTATCCCCATGACTTCTCCCGTGGAACGCATCTCCGGGCCCAGCAGAATGTCCACTCCGGGGAAACGGTTGAAGGGGAAAACGGCTTCCTTTACACAGACATGACCTCCCCGGCGCAGGGACCAGGGATCAAGTTTCTCAAGGGTCTTGCCCAGCATGACCAGGGTCGCCAAACGGGGAAGCGGTACTCCGGTCGCCTTGGAGACGAAGGGCACGGTCCGCGAGGCCCGGGGATTCACTTCAAGGATGTAGACCTGGCCATCCCGCACCGCGAACTGGATATTCATCAGGCCGACCACCCGCAGTTCCCGGGCCAGGGCCACGCTCTGCCGCTCAATCTCCGTCACGATGTCTCCGGGCAGAGAATACGCAGGAAGCGAGCAGGCGGAATCGCCGGAGTGGATGCCCGCCGCCTCGATATGTTCCATGACACCGGCGACATAGACTTCGCGCCCATCGGCAAGCACATCCACATCGACTTCGATGGCGTTTTCCAGAAATTGGTCGACAAGTATGGGGTGCTCCGGCTCCTTCGTCCCCACGATGTTCCGGAAGTAGTCTTCAAGGTCTGCCGTGTCGTAGCATATCTGCATGGCCCTGCCGCCGAGAACGTAGCTGGGACGCACAATGACGGGCCAGCCAATGCGGGATGCCGCCCATTCGGCTTCGGCCAGGGAGGAGCAGGCGCCATTCTGCGGCTGGCGCAAATTCAGCTTGCGAATAAGGGCCTGGAAACGCTCGCGATCTTCGGCCCGGTCAATGGCGTCGGGACTTGTTCCGAGTATGGTGATGCCGGCCCTCTGCAGGGGAACGGCAAGGTTGAGCGGCGTCTGGCCGCCGAACTGCACAATGACGCCGTCCGGTTTCTCGGTCCGCACGATGTGCATTACGTCTTCAAAGGTGAGCGGCTCGAAGTAGAGGCGATCCGAGGTATCATAATCCGTGGAGACGGTCTCGGGATTCGAGTTCACCATGATGGCCTCCACACCTTCGTCACGCAGGGCGAAAGAGGCCTGGCAGCAGCAGTAGTCGAACTCGATGCCCTGCCCTATGCGGTTGGGACCTCCGCCCAAAATGACAACCTTCCTGCGGGTATGCACTTCCCGTTCGTCCAGCGTCTCGTAGGTGGAATAGAAATACGGCGTATACGCCTCAAACTCGGCGGCACAGGTATCAACGAGGCGGTAGACCGGGCGCAGTTCCATGGCCTCGCCCAATGCGGCGATATCGCTTTCCGGCCGTTTCCACATTTCGGCAAGCTGGCGATCGGAAAAGCCATATTCCTTGGCCTTGAAAAACAGCTCCCGCAATTCCGGGTTGTCGGCCTCCATGGGATTGGCGAGGGCGAAATCGCGCAGCTGTTCTTCGAGAGCCGTGATATCGGCTATCTGGCCGATGAACCACGGGTCGATAGCCGAAAGGGCATGTATTTCTCCGACGCTCATCCCAGCCAAAAGCGCGTGACGAATCGTGAAAAGACGGCGCGAATTCGGCGTGCGCAAGCCCGCCTCCAGCGCGTCACGACCAGGCAGTTTGCTCCTGAAGCCGAAACCGAGGCCCGGCACACCGATCTCCAGCGAACGCAAGCCCTTCTGCAGGGCTTCCTTGAAGGTCCGGCCAATGGCCATCGTTTCGCCCACGCTCTTCATGGAGGTGGTCAGTTCGTCTTTTACGCCCTGGAACTTTTCAAAGGTAAAACGGGGAATCTTCACCACGCAGTAGTCCAGGGCAGGTTCAAAGCTGGCCATGGTTTCCCGCGTGATGTCGTTGGGCAGTTCGTCCAGTGTGTATCCCAGGGCCAGCTTGGCGGCTATCTTGGCAATGGGGAAGCCGGTCGCCTTGGAGGCCAGGGCCGAGGAACGCGACACCCGAGGATTCATCTCGATGACCACAAGTTCGCCATTTTCCGGATTCAGACCGAACTGGACGTTGGAGCCGCCGGTTTCCACACCGATGGCGCGCATGACGGCAATGGAGGCATCGCGTATTCTCTGGTATTCGCGGTCACTGAGCGTCTGGACCGGGGCCACGGTCACGGAATCGCCGGTATGCACCCCCATGGGATCAAGATTTTCAATGGAGCAGATGACGACACAGTTATCCTTGCGGTCACGCATCACCTCCATCTCGATTTCCTTCCAGCCCATGACGGACTGTTCCACCAACACTTCCTGACAGAGCGAAGCGGCAAGGCCGTCGGCGGCAATGGCTTCGAGATCCTCCTGGTTATAGGCCACTCCACCGCCCGAACCACCCAGCGTAAAGGCGGGGCGAACGATGAGCGGAAAGGACAACTCGGCGGCAATACGGCGCACATCTTCCAGGCAGTGCGCGATCCCGCTTCGGGGAACGGCCAGCCCGATACTCTCCATGGCGGCACGGAACAGCTCACGGCTTTCGGCTTTTTCTATGACCTCCGCGTTCGCGCCAATAAGTTCCGTACCGCATTCTTTCAATACGCCGTTTTTGGCGAGGAACAGAGCCGTGTTCAAGCCCGTCTGGCCACCCAGTGTGGGCAGCAGGGCGTCCGGGCGTTCCCGGCGAAGAATGGCGGCCACCGTATCGGGTTCTATGGGTTCGATGTAGGTCCGGTCCGCCAACTCGGGGTCGGTCATGATGGTGGCGGGGTTGGAATTCACAAGAATAACCTCGCAGCCTTCCTCCTTGAGTGCCTTGACCGCCTGCGTGCCGGAATAGTCGAATTCGCAGGCCTGACCGATGACGATGGGACCGGAACCAATAACCATGATGCGTTGCAGCTCGCTGCGCTTGGGCATGATGAAATCTCCCGCAAAAATTGAACACTCTTTTGGGGAGCATATAAGGGCAAAAAGTGTACCAGGCCTTGCGCCGTAAGGTTTTGAAGGCTATGTAAGCAAAGGCCTTACATTTTTTGCAAATCCGACAAAGTCATTTTACATTTTATGTAAATTTCCCCAAGAGCTGCCTATACAAAAAATGTAATACAGCCTCCGTCATCCCCCGGGAAGGCCATCCACAACGCTGTTCCATCTTGTATATGCTAGCGTTTCTATTCGTAATTTTTCATTTCATCGCATTCATTGGGAATACCGGCAGGGAATATCCGTCGTGGCATAGCTCTTGCTCTTTTCCCCGGTGTCTGCCCTTCCGTCCTGCAAATCCGGACGCGGCGTGCAGCAAAACCCGTATGGTGGGCCGATCAACGGTTCCTTCACAACACCCGCCATAGCCGGTTGCCCATTCACTTCCATTCAATAAAGGAGCTCATACCATGACCACAATGACTGCCCGCAGCGACGCCGTCCTGCAAATAGCCCAAAGCCACCGGACCTTTCCCGCGCCGACCTCCGATATCGACGCCATTTATGGTTGCGACGTTTTTTCCCTCGAGATTCTTCAGAAAAAACTGCCCAAACCCGTGTTCCGTTCGCTCAAGGCCATCATCCGCAAGGGAGAACGCCTGGATCCCGCCATCGCCGACACGGTCGCCTGCGCCATGAAGGACTGGGCCATCGAGAAGGGTGCAACGCACTACACGCACTGGTTCCAGCCGATGACCGGCCTGACCGCCGAAAAGCATGACGCTTTCCTGACGACCACAAGCGAAGGAGGCATGATCAACGAATTTTCGGGCAAAATGCTCATCAGCGGCGAACCGGACGCCTCCTCCTTCCCCTCCGGCGGCATCCGTTCCACCTTCGAGGCACGGGGCTACACAGCCTGGGATCCTACCGTCCCCGCCTTTGTCATCGGCTCCACGCTCCACATCCCGACGCTCTTCTACAGCTATTCCGGCGAGGCGCTCGATCGCAAGATACCGCTGCAGCGCTCCATCTCCGCGCTTTCCAGGCAGGCTCTGCGTATCCTGCGTCTCTTCGGCAATCAGAAAGCCACCTTCGTGCGTCCGAGCGTCGGTCCCGAGCAGGAATATTTCCTTGTTGACCGCCGGCTTGCCGCGCTCCGTCCCGATCTCATGCTGGCCGGACGCACCCTGATGGGGGCAGCTCCCGCCAAGGGGCAGGAGTTGGAAGATCACTACTTCGGCGCCATCCCGGAACGGGTCATGGCTTTCATGCAGGATGTGGAAGACGCGTTGTTCCGTCTCGGCATTCCCGCCAAGACCAGGCACAACGAAGTTGCACCCGGTCAGTTCGAGCTCGCCCCGATTTACGAGGACGCCAACCTCGCAACCGACCACAACATGCTGATGATGAATATCCTGCACCAGCTCGCGCCCAAACACGACTTCATCTGCCTGCTGCATGAAAAACCCTTTGCCGGCGTGAACGGCAGCGGCAAGCACAACAACTGGTCCATTAGCGACTCGGAGGGGAACAACCTGCTCGATCCCGGCACCACGCCATTGGACAACGCCCAGTTCCTCGTTTTTCTGGCCGCTGTCCTCCGGGCCGTTCACATGCACAGCGCCGCCCTGCGTCTCGGCACCGTGGGCGCCGGCAACGATCACCGTCTCGGCGCGAACGAGGCGCCGCCCGCTGTCATCTCCGTCTATCTCGGCGACATGCTGACCGACGTCATCGACACCATCATGAACGGCGTGACGCACAAAACGGGCCGCACCTCCATGGAAATCGGCGTTTCCTCCCTGCCGCCACTGCCGGTCGATCGCTCCGACCGTAACCGCACCAGTCCTTTCGCCTTTACCGGCAACAAGTTCGAATTCCGGGCTGTCGGTTCCTCCCAATCCATCGCGCCGGTGAACACCGTCCTGAACACCGCCATGGCCTGCGCGCTCGACGACATCGCCACCGAGCTGGAAAAGGCCGTCTCCGGCGGCGCCAGCCTGACTTCGGCGCTTCAGGAACTTCTGCCCCGCCTGTTCCGCGAACATCAGGATGTCGTCTTCAACGGAAACGGCTACTCCGCGGAATGGCTTGAAGAGGCGGAGAAACGCGGACTGCCCAACCTCCCCACCACGGTGGATGCGTTGGAACACTACGGGATCATGGACATCTTCCTGCGCCAGAAGGTGCTTTCCGAACGCGAGATACTCGCCCGCCAGGAAATCCTGCTGGAAAACTACGCCAAAAGCGTCGGCATCGAAGGAGCTCTCATGCTGGAGATGGCCCGCACCCGCATCCTGCCCGTCGCCCTGCATGAACAGGCGGAAGCCGCGGACGTTGCCGGAAAAACCCGGGCGCTGGCCGGCGAGGCTGTGCCGGAAGAAGAACGTTTCCGCATTCTGCGCGGGCATACGACCGGACTGATATCAGCCATTGCCAATCTGGAAAAGGCGCTGGACACCCTGCACAGCGCGGAAAACACCCATCAGGCCGCCCATAGTGCCCGTGATGCGGTGCTGCCTGCCATGGGAGCCTGCCGCGAGCACTGCGACGCTCTGGAACGCATCATTGATGCCCAAATCTGGCCTCTGCCTTCCTATGCCGAACTGCTCTGGCTGCATTGACGTTCGGACGTCAAGGAGTTGATTTGCCGCCCTGATGCTCCTCTTCCATGCGAATCGCTCGCATGACCTCAGCATCATGCCCTGATTGCGATGGCCCCCATGGTCCATCGCAATCGAGGCATGGCAAATACGACAGCTCACGGATTTTCCTCCTTCAGTTCCTCCACACATCTGCACGGAAACCATTGCCAGCTCCGGCAAAAGCGGTACAATCCCGCGAAACTCAAAGCGTCGGAGAAAAAAGACCATGCGTGTGCGATGGAATCCCGGGACAATACTTTGTCATGTGCTGTTGAACGTATTACTCTTCGGAGCACTTGTCCTGCTCTATGCCATCAATGAATATGACAATGTAACGTTAGATGAGATTCTTTACCATGCAAAGCATCCCATCGTCGGCATCGAATCAACCATAATCACAGCATTTGTCTGTTATACACTTGTACCTGTTTTCCTGTTCAATATCATATATGTATTCATAGCCAAAAGCAGGAAAAACTTATTTAATTCTGTTACAATTACAGCAATAGCCGCAATATACCTATACTCTGCGGTCAAGCTCGACATCATTTCATACAACAGATACAGCGACTTCATAGAGAACAACTATGTAAATCCCAACAACGTAATCATAAATTTCAAGGAGAAGAAAAATCTCGTATACATATATCTTGAATCCATGGAAACTTCCTTTGCCGACAAAAAGAATGGCGGCATATTTGAGGAAAATCTTATCCCCAACCTCACACGCCTTGCCCATGACCATATCAATTTCTCCGGAAACACCGGAAAGCTGAACGGCGCCTACTCCCTGCCCGGCACAACCTGGACCATGGGGGCCGTCTTTGCGCTCAATACGGGATTGCCTCTCAAGATAGCTGTCGATGCCAACGACATGGAGTCGCAGGACTCCTTCTTCCCCGGCATAGTTTCGCTCGGCGATATTTTGCGGGAAAACGGCTATGTCCAGGAGGTACTTTTGGGATCAAAGAGCACCTTTGCCGGGCAAAAGATGTTTTTTCAACAGCATGGCGGCTTCAAAGTGCTTGATTACGATTCCATGATGGAGAAGAAAATTATCCCGGAAGATTACAAGGTTTTCTGGGGCGTGGAGGATCACAAACTTATTGAAATCGCAAAATCGGAACTGGAAAAGCTGTCACAAGATGGAAGGCCCTTCCACTTTTCCATGTTTACAATGGATACCCATGCGCCAAACGGTTATCTGGGCGGCACCTGCGAAAACAGATTTGCCGATATGCAGTACAAAAATGTCATTTACTGTTCGGACAACCAGATTACAAATTTCATAAACTGGATACAGCAACAGGAATTTTACAAAAATACGGTCATCGTCCTGGCCGGTGATCATCCCACAATGAAAAAATATTTCATCGAAACCGGAAAAAAATACTCAAGGAAAAACTATACAGCATATGTAAATGTCCAGGAACATGCCAACCCCTTCAGAACATATTCTTCCTTCGATCAGTTTCCCACCGTCTTGTCCGCAATCGGGGCGGACATTCCGGGAGACAGACTGGGACTTGGGGTGAACCTCTTCTCGAAAGAAAGAACTCTGGTGGAAAGATACGGTTATGATGCACTCGCCCAGGAGTTGAAGAAACGCTCAAAATTCATGGAAGGGACAAAGATTGAATTTCCCTTCGCAAAGATATCCACCAACAGGCAGCTGCATGGAAGTGCAATCTCTTTCTCAAACGCCGATAAAGACAGCATCGATCTAATCGTCGATCTGTCAGATTTCCAATGGGGCAAAACCTTCAACGAGATGATGACCATCTCGGAGCCAGATGACATTATAGACATCTATGCCGATTTCTATACGAACGATGATCTGTACAAAAAAAGAAGAATACATTTTACGAAACATGGCCATTATATATTTACCGGAAAATTGAAAAGCCTGGGGAACGATTCTCTGTACCATATAAAGATTTACATCCAGGGTCCGGACTACAAGGGCAAGCCCTACAGCTGGATAACCGGCGAAATAGTTGGTGTTCCACGATTTTATGCCGCCAGCTTCCATGATTACCTGAACATGCTGGAGAAAAGGCACCATACCATTTTCATTTCGGCAAAAAATGATGGAAAGGCTTCCGATCCGGACTCCGTTGCCAAGTTCCTGCAAGCATTCGGACTTCATACGGAGAGATGCACGGCAGACAACTACTGTGCCGTTCTTGATGGCGAAAAGATCCATGAGGAAAGCTCCGGACAAGAACTGGAGTACAATGCTTCCTTCCATGGCGTTCCCGATGTGCGGTACTCCATCAAAAGCACCGGCGTTGGACCGGAAAGCATCTCATCCATACTTATAAACGGCAAAGAATATTCAAAAAATCTCCCGGGGCTGAACTTTGTCATTTACGACAAGCAACTGAAGCAGGTCATTGATTCCGCATGCCTTGACGTACATTCCGGAAAATTGATTCGATAGACGCGTTGAAAGTTGTTCAATGGGTGGACTCAACTTACACCACCCCAGAGGAGTGAACATTATGCGCAAAAGATTCTGGTTAAACAGCTTGTTGGCAGCAGTACTGCGGGTGCCTGCTTTGCCGGCGCTAGGCGGACTGTTTTTGCTGTGCATTGTTCTGTCGGTGCCGGCGCAGGGGGTAATGCCGGATGCTGACTTTTTCAAAGTCTGCAAAACGGGAGCAGTGGAGGAAGTGCGCCTGGCACTCAATTCCGGAGCGAATATTGCTGCTCAAGATACACAAGGCAAGACGGCGCTGATGTTTGCGGCGGAAAGCAATACCAAGTCAGCAGTGATGAAAGAATTGCTGAAGGCTGTTGACGAATTTAATAAGAAGAAGCATTGGTACGAACGGGGTAAGAAGATAGATATCAATGATGTCAACGAGAAAGGCAAGACGGCGTTGATGTTTGCGGTTGAGAACAATTCGCCGGAAGTGGTGCAAATTCTGCTGAATGCGGGGGCGGATGCCAGTATCAAAGACAAACAGGGCATGACGGTGCTGATGGCGTATGCGGCGAGAGACGATGCCGATCCGGCAGTGATGAAGGAACTGCTGAAAGTTGCTGACGAATTCAACAAGAAGGGACTTTGGAGAAAGGGGAAAAATATACTGGGTTTTAAGATGATAGATGTCAATGCCGTCGACAAGGAAGAAGGCAAGACAGCACTGATGTTTGCGGCGGAAGAAAAGTGCAATCCGGAAGTGGTGGTGGAATTGCTGAAAGCCGGAGCGGATATCAATGCCATGGACAACAAGGGTAAGACAGCCTTGTCACGACTGGAGGCGAATCAATTTTGCCAGAAATCGATGCCCGTACGCCCCAACGCCCCTACCAAGAAAGACGCGAAAGTCCCCAAGCCGGTATCGGCGTCCACAGCCCCCAATGCTCCTACCCAGGAAGACATCTGGCGGAGCTTGTGCGCCGCCGCCATGGAACGGCAGTTCCAGAAATGTGTGGAAGCTCTGCGCACCGCCGAGGAACGGCCGGCCACCGATAAAGATGTGAAAGCACCGCACGGCATCAAGCAAAAATAGGCACCTGATGTATCGCCGGTTCTTCTGGATCTGATGTCTCAAAGGCATACTGCCAAGAGTACGATAAAGATTTTAAAGCGTTGATCATCCTCCGGGGGAAGTGTATTTTGCCTAAAAATCCGGCGCTTCTTGCCGCTCGAATCGGCTCTTTCTTAACTTCCACCAGCAGTAAACAATCAGCAGGAGTGAACATTATGCGCAAAACATTCTGGTTAAGCAGTTTGTTGGCAGCAGCGCTGCTGTTTCCCGCCGCGCCCCTTTGCGCGTCGGAGCGTCTGCCCGTGACCATCAGCGAAAATTCCGAACTGCCACTGCGCGTACTTACGCGCCCGGCCGCCACGCTGTATCAGGACAAGGACGGCACGACCGTGCTTCAGAGCAATCTGCCCACCTTCCGTTCCTTCTTTGTCTACACCCGCCCGGAAGGTGAAGAGCTGGGCGCCGGCACAGGCTGGTACGAGGTCGGTACCGACGACAAGGGCAAGATCGCCGGCTGGATAAAGGCCGAGGATCTCTTCGAATGGAAGCAGACCATGTGCCTTGCGTACACCAACCCCGAAGGCCGCCATCCCGTGCTGATGTTCGACGATGACGAATACCTGAACACACTCGCGGGCAAGCCTGAAGACAAACGTTCCGAAGAGGTTGCCGGTTTTTACAAGGCCATCGACGAATCCTCCGAGCAGGGCAAGCCGCTGCCCACGGACTTCCCCATCGTTTCCATGGAGCCCAAGATGGCCGTCGGAGAGAAAGGCAGCTTCACCCTGCTGCCCATCCTTGAGCATTCCGCCATCACCATAGACGATCGTGAAGCCCGCCTTCTGAGCATCGCCGCCGTGAACAGCGCCGCCAAAGACAGAGTGAAAAGCGATATCCGCCAGAACACCGAAGTGCTGAAGAACGTCACCACATCCAGCGAAAGCAAGGCCAAAAAGCTGGAAGACATG
>JAILGY010000234.1:0-5492 GCA_024696325.1 bacterium
CTTTTCTTTACATGACAGATATGAGGACAATTACCTTCGTTTTTGCAATCACAAGTTGCTGCCATAATGTTCACTCCTCCTTGGTTAGGATATATTTGGTACTGCTTAAGTGTTAAGAATCGCTGCCTGCCCCTTTTCCTAGAGGAAAAAATAACATCCGTAGCCCTGCCTGTCAATACTTTAGGCTTGGCGATCTTGGAAGTAAGTAGAGTGTTTGGTGAAAAGGACACGGAAGCAGTTTCTGAATGGGTAACGCTCCGGTCCGTTTTTTTTATCAGGTTGTGTCCCCCAGGGAGGTGTATCATCCTCAGGAAAGTACCGGTTTTACCTGGTATGGATTGGGCGGGAAGAACGCCTCTTTTTAAGGAGAAATATATGAACAATCGAAGTTCTGATGCTGCTATTGCGGTTCTTGCCATCGGCGATGAAATCCTGACAGGACGGATTCAGGACAGTAATACCCGCTGTATAGCCCGGGCGTTGATGTCGAACGGTTTGAAATTGCGCCGGGTGATGACCGTTTCCGATGACAGCGCGGCAATTGGTGAGGCTTTGCTCTGGCTGGGGGCTCGCCATCGGGCGGTTGTTGTCAGTGGTGGTCTGGGCCCGACTGGTGATGATGTGACGGCGCAGGCGGCGGCTTTGGCCCTGAATCGTCCCCTGCAGCTCAATCAGGAAGCCCTGGAGATGGTGCGCGCCCGCCTTCGTCATTTTTGCAGCGGCGATATCACGCAGGCGCAGAAAAAACAGGCGTATATTCCCGAAGGCGCGGTACTGCTTCCCAATACGAAAGGAAGTGCGCCGGGTTTCATGGTGGAGCAGGACGGCTGCCGGTATTTTTTTCTGCCTGGAGTGCCTGCCGAGATGAGCGCGATGCTCTACGCAAGCGTTGTGCCGCTGCTGTTGGATATTTTTACGCAATCTGCGTTTTGGGCCGAGCGTTGCTTTACGCTTTTGGGAGTGCCGGAATCACAGGCGGAACGCATGCTGAAAACGCTGGATTTGCCGGGAGATATACGTGTGGCGCTGTGTGTACAGGCTCCCCAGGTTGAGGTGAGGCTGGGCCTTGATACCGCGGATGCCGCGGCGCGTCTGGAGCGTTTGATGCCGGAAATCCGGAAACTGTACGGTCAAATGCTGGTCGCAGAAGGAGAGGAAACCCTGGCCGAAGTGGTTGTACGGCAATTTGTTGCTTCCGGGCATACCCTGGCTTTGGCCGAATCGTGTACCGGAGGCTGGATTGCCAAGCAACTGACAGATGTTCCCGGCGCTTCGGCGTTTTTGGAGCGCAGTGGCGTGGTGTATGCCAACAGCGCCAAACACGACTGGCTGGGTGTACCTGCCGACGTTTTGGCCAATCAGGGCGCGGTGAGCGAAGCCTGCGCCCTGGCGATGGCACATGGGGTCCGCCGCTGTGCGAAAAGTGATGTGGCTTTGGCCGTTACCGGTATCGCCGGGCCGGGGGGCGGTTCGGAACTGAAGCCGGTGGGGACGGTCTTTATTGCCCTGGTCGATGAACGTTGCGAAAGAGTAGAACGTTTTCAGTTTGCAGGTGATCGCAATATGGTGCGGTGGCGTACAGTCTGTACGGCATTGAACTGGCTGCGTCTGCACGAGACGCCAAAACTTGGCGGCGCATGACGAAAAAAATCGCACCGTTTTGAAGAAAGCAGGCGGTGTTGCATGAATTTTTTCTTTCCCTGATATGGGCTTGTGATTATTATGAAAGCTTTCTGGAAGGGAGGCGAATGAATCATGGCGGCGGATGACAGGCGTGAACAGGCCATTGGTTTGGCAATCGGCCAAATTGAAAAGCAATTTGGCAAGGGAAGTATCATGCGTCTGGGAGCGGATGCGGTATTGCCGGATATCAAGGTGATTCCTACCGGAAGCCTGAGTCTGGATATTGCATTGGGCGTAGGTGGTCTTCCCCGTGGGCGGATTATAGAAATTTATGGCCCGGAATCTTCGGGTAAAACCACACTGGCGTTGCATGTCTTGGCCGAAGCGCAAAAGATGGGCGGTATTGCTGCATTTATCGATGCCGAACATGCGCTGGATGTACACTATGCCCGCAGTTTGGGCGTCAAGACCGACGATTTGCTGATTTCACAACCCGATACGGGTGAACAGGCTCTGGAAATCGCCGATATGCTGGTGAGAAGCGGCGCGATTGACCTGTTGGTGGTGGATTCGGTGGCGGCCTTGGTGCCACGTGCCGAAATTGAAGGTGAAATGGGCGATTCCCATATGGGCTTGCAGGCTCGGCTTATGTCACAGGCGCTGCGCAAACTGACGGCGACAATCAGCAAGTCCAACTGCTGTGTGATTTTTATCAACCAGATCCGCATGAAGATAGGCGTGATGTTTGGCAATCCGGAAACGACCACCGGCGGCAATGCGCTTAAATTTTACGCTTCGGTGCGTCTGGACATTCGTCGGATAGCTCAGCTCAAGCAGGGGCAGGATGTTATTGGCAACCGGACCCGGGTTAAGGTGGTGAAAAACAAGGTGGCACCACCTTTCAAGGAAGCCGAGTTTGATATCATGTATGGCGAGGGCATTTCTCGTGAAGGGGACATTGTCGATTTGGGTGTTTCGGCGGAGGTGATCGAGAAGAGCGGTGCGTGGTTTTCCTATAATGGAGAGCGAATCGGCCAGGGTCGTGAAAATGCCAAGGATTATCTTCGTCAGCATCCCGAAGCGAGGGAGGAAATTGAGCAGAAGGTACGTGAAAAATTTGAAATCGGCAGTCATAACCTGCCATTGTCCGACAAAGCTGTAGAAACGGAAGATGAGTTGTAATTTTATTTTTGAATGGAATGACGCAGATAAAACTTGAACACAGTGCTTTTCAGGAAGCGTTGAAATTGCTGACAGGCCGGGATTACAGCGAGGCGGAGTTGCGGAGCCGTCTGTCCCGGCACGGTTACGAGTCAAAGGCGATCGATGATGCGATCGCACGCTGTAAGGAGTGTGGATATCTTGATACCGCGCGTTTTGCTGCCAATCGTGCACGGGGCCTGTTTTCCAGGGGACAGGCAGTAGGCGGCCGCGTGAAGGAGGATCTTCGCCGGCGTGGAGTCGATGCGGAGATCATCGAAACCGTTATGCAGGAAATGACGGCGGAATTCTCCGCTCCGGAGCTTTTGGGGCAAATTCTTGAGCGGCGTTTTGCCGATTTTGACTTTCGCCAGGCCGACATGCGAAGCAAAAATCGGGTGCTCGGCTATTTTCTTCGCCGGGGATTCTCCCGGGATGTGGTCTTGCAGGCACTGTACGAACAGTCCCGCCGTAAAGAACAGTCGTAATTTTCTCGGGCCTTCTTGCTGAATTGGGAAGAAGCCAAAACATAAGGAGCTTTCAAGGAAAATCGTATGATGACCGGAAATGAAATTCGTCAGCGTTTTTTGAAGTTTTTCATGGAGCATGGCCATACCGTGGTCAAATCCTCCCAGCTCATTCCTCATAACGATCCGACGCTGTTGTTCACCAACGCCGGGATGAATCAGTTCAAGGATCTGTTTTTGGGGCATGAAACCCGGGACTACAAACGAGCGGTCAGTGCCCAGAAATGTGTGCGCGCCGGCGGAAAACACAACGATCTGGAAAATGTTGGGCATACTGCCCGGCATCATACTTTTTTCGAGATGCTTGGAAACTTCTCCTTCGGAGACTATTTCAAGCGCGAGGCCATCAGTTTCGCATGGGAATTTCTCACCAGCGAGCTGCGTTTGCCCAAGGAGCGGCTGTGGATCACCGTGTTTCGCGATGATGATGAGGCCTACCAGCTGTGGAAAGACATGATAGGAGTTCCGGAGGAGCGGATAGTCCGTATGGGCGAGAAGGACAACTTCTGGTCCATGGGGGATACGGGTCCCTGCGGTCCCTGTTCGGAAATTCACATCGATCAGGGAGAAGAGATGGCCTGTGGTCCCAATTGCGGGATTGGGCAATGTGATTGCGATCGTTATCTGGAGTTGTGGAATCTGGTGTTCATGCAGTTCAACCGCGATGCTGAAGGAGTGATGACCCCGCTGCCCCGGCCCTCGATCGATACCGGCATGGGGCTGGAACGGATCGCGGCGGTGTTGCAGGGGAAACGGAGCAATTACGATGGCGATCTCCTGCGCAGTGTTATTGCCGAGGTCGAGCGGCTCTCCGGCAAGGTGTACGGCGAGAACGAACAGGATGACATCGCCATGCGGGTTGTTGCCGATCATAGCCGTTCAACGGCGTTTCTTATCAGCGATGGCGTACTTCCCAGCAATGAGGGGCGTGGCTATGTCTTGCGGCGTATCATGCGGCGTGCCGCGCGGCATGCCCGGAACCTGGGTTTTGATCGTCCGGTACTGTGCGAGGTGGTGCTCAAGGTCGCCGATATCATGCGGGATGCATATCCGGAGCTCCATGAACGGCGTGACTATGTGGCCAAGGTGGCACGCAACGAGGAAGAGCGTTTCCTGCAGACACTGGATAATGGTCTGCGTCTTTTGAACAATGAACTGCAGGGCTTGCATCCCGGCGATGTTCTGAGCGGCGAAGTGGCTTTTCGCCTGTATGATACCTTCGGTTTTCCGCTGGACTTGACGGCCGATATCATTGCCGGCGAGGGAATCGGCATGGACGAGGTCGGCTTCGAGCGTTGTATGGAAGAGCAGCGGGAGAAGGCTCGTGGCCACTGGAAAGGTTCCGGGGAGGAAGCTGTCGGGACTATCTACAAGGAGCTGCTGCAGGACGGGATCCGGAGTGCCTTCGTCGGTTATGGACAGCTCTGCGGAGAATCCGAAGTGCTGGCAATCCTTTCGGATGGCACTTTGACGGGAGAGGCGCGGGAAGGTGAGAATGTCGAAATAGTGACGGCGCTCACTCCTTTTTATGGCGAATCGGGCGGCCAGCAGGGCGACAAAGGGCTTATAGCTTCCGCTTCGGCCCGGGGGACGGTACGCACCACCCGTAAGCCTGCACAGAATCTCATCGTGCATCAGGTCACGGTGGAAGGCGGTTGTTTCCGTACGGGCGATCGGGTCACCCTGACCGTGGATCGGGAAAACCGGACGGCTACCGCGCTCAACCACAGTGCGACCCATCTGCTGCAGGCGGCTCTGGTACGACGTTTGGGCAACCATGTCAAACAGGCGGGTTCGCTCGTTACCCCGGAGCGTCTGCGCTTTGACTTTATCCATTTTTCCGCGCTGACGCCGGACGATATCGGGGCGGTGGAGCGGGAGGTCAATGCCCGGATTCGTGCCAACTATCCAGTCAACGTAACGGAGATGCCGGTGGAAGAGGCGGTTGCCAGCGGTGCTACCGCGCTTTTCGGAGAAAAGTATGGAGAAACGGTTCGGGTAGTGGCCATGGGAGACTACAGCCGGGAACTGTGCGGTGGTACCCATGTCGGTGCTTCCGGCGATATCGGCTGTTTCCGGATCGTGCAGGAAAGCGGCGTTGCGGCGGGTGTGCGCCGTATTGAGGCGGTGACCGGAGCCTGT
>JAILGY010000010.1:0-2065 GCA_024696325.1 bacterium
GACCGCAACCGCATGGCGCTGCAATCGGAGCTCCTGGGCGCGGCAATGCTGGGCGTGGAAAATGTCCTTTTGCTTTCCGGCGATCATCCGGGCTTCGGCGATCATCCGCAGGCACGTCCGGTCTTCGATTTGGATTCCGTTCACCTGCTCGGGGCGGTTCATCACCTGAATGCCGGACACGACATGTCCGGGCGCCCGCTTTCCGGGGCGCCGAAGTTCTTTGCAGGCGCGGCTGCCATGCCCGCCGCCGAGCCTTTTGAACTCATGTTCCAGAAATTTCACAAGAAAGTACTGGCCGGCGCGCGTTTCTTTCAGACCCAGGCGGTGTTCGACCCGGAAAAGATGTCCCGTTTCATGGCAGCGGTACGGCCGCTGGGCGTGCCGGTCATTGCGGGAGTGCTGCTGCTCAAAAGCGCCAGGATGTGCAGGTTTCTCAACGAGCGGATTCCGGGCGTGCGGGTGCCGCCCAGTTTGATTGAACGGCTGGAAAAGGCCGCCGATCCGCTGGAGGAAGGTGTCGCCATTGCGGCCGAACTGGTTCGTCAGGCACGCGCCGAATGCCAGGGCGTCCATCTGATGACGCTGGGACAGGAAAAACGCATCCCGGAAATCCTGGAGCGCACGGGCATTTCCTGTTGATACGCAGCGTTTTCGGCCACATTGTCCGTTCTTTTCATATCCTTTGAGAAATATTTTGACTTTTGCGCCAAGACTTGCCAGATTTTTTCGGGCACAGCCCCAAAAAGCTTAGAAAAAGGCAAAAAACGTTGTTCCTTAAAAACTGTCATTTTTCATGTCATGGAGAGGGGGAAACGCCAATGCTGAAAAAGACACCGCTCAACGAAATACACCGGCAACTGAACGCCAAAATGGTACCGTTTGCAGGTTGGGAAATGCCGGTTACCTATCCAACCGGCGTCATTACAGAACACCTCGCCGTACGAAAGAACGCCGGTCTCTTCGACGTTTGCCACATGGGGCAAATTCTGGTGGAAGGCAAGGATGCGCTTGACTACATCCAGCGGCTCACAACCAACGACGCCTCAACGCTTGTGCCCGGCCAGGTGCAGTACACGCTGGTCTGCTATCCGGAAGGAGGCGTTGTGGACGACATGACCGTCTACAAACTGGGGGCCGAGCGCTACCTGTTCTGCGTCAACGCCTCCCGCTGCGACGATGATTTCACCTGGATGCGTTCCATCGCCGGCAAATATGGCTTTTCCTGCACGGTGGAAAACCTGAGCAGCTCCTATGGCCTGCTGGCACTGCAGGGTCCCAAGGCTGCCGCGATTCTTGCGCCGCTCGCCAACATCCCGCTGGAAACCATCAAAACGTTTCATTTTGCTCCGGGCAAGGTCGCAGGGATAGAAACGCTTGTCTCCCGCACCGGCTACACCGGGGAAGACGGGTTCGAACTCTACGTGCCGCGGGGAAAAAGTGTGGCGGTCTGGGAAGCACTGATGGAGGCGGGGAAAGCTCACCAGCTGCTCCCCATCGGTCTCGGCGCGCGCGATACGCTAAGGCTGGAGAAGAAGTACTCGCTCTACGGGCATGAACTGAACGACACCATCACCCCGCTGGAGGCGGGCCTGGGCTGGGTGACCAAACTCGACAAGCCCGACTTCGTCGGCAAGGCAGTACTCGCCCAGATGAAGCAGGAAGGCGTGCCCCGCCGCAGCATTTGCCTGAAAATGCAGGAAAGCGGCGTACCACGAGAAGGTTATGAGGTCTTCGACGGCGATCGCAAGGTCGGCATCGTCACCAGCGGCACCATGTCGCCATCGCTGAAGCAGGGCATCGCCATAGCGCTGGTGGAAAGCGGCGCCGCAAAGGCAGGCATGCTGTCCATCGATATTCATGGCCGTCATCGGGCAGCCGCCGTTGTCAAACCACCTTTTGTATGAAATTGTAAATAAGAATCCCCAAAACGTCACTGCGCGTTCAAAGACGCGCCCAATTCAACACAAGGAGAAGAAGTCATGGATATTTCGGAAGATCTGCGCTACACCGAAGATCATGAGTGGGCAATGGCAGACGATGATCTTTGCACCGTCGGCATCACCGA
>JAILGY010000043.1:0-6681 GCA_024696325.1 bacterium
TGCGCAGACCTTCGGCCAGGACCGCCTCCGCCTGCCGGAAATGCTTGCGTTGCTCCAGCAGATCCCCCAGTTCCGCAACCACCGGCTCCAGATCCGGCCTGCGGGCCAATGTCTCACGATAGTGTTTTTCCGCCCGCTCCAGCTGCCCAACCTGCTGGTAGAGCAGCCCCAGGGCCAACAGCGCTCCCACGGAATCCGGCTCACGTTCCAACTCCTCGCGAAAGCATTGCTCGGCATGGACAAAATCTTTTTGGCGCAAATAGGCAATACCAAGTTTCAGCCGGGCGCCTTCCATCTCCGGTTGCAGCCGCACCACCCGCCGCAAGAGCGGAACAGCCTCTCCCGGGCGGTCGTGTTCAACGTGCCACAACGCCATCAAAAGAAGCGCCTCCACCGCATCCGGATCCAGCTTTAAAGCCCTTCGCAAGGCCTGGACGCCAGCCTTATCGTCCCCCAGCTGAAAATACAGTGCCGCCAAATGACTGTGCAAAAAAACTGCCTTTGGATCCTTTTGCAACGCTTCTCTCAGCAGATCCCGCGCTTCTTCCGGCCTGCCCTCATTTTCCAGCAGATTGGCGCGCGCGGACAGGGCCAACGCATCCTCCGGCCGTTCCACAACCGCGTCCCGCGGTCCTCCGGACAGCCAGGCGCAACCTGTAACAAGCGTAAGCAGTATCCCTCCCAAAACGCAGCGAACAGTCATGGACATCCATCCTTGCATACAGCCATTACGGGGGCAAGAGGCCGCTGTTTCAAAGCACTTTCATACATCTGCAAAGTTTTTAATTTTACATGTCCTTTGATGTTTGCGCAACCATGCATACTTCCGCCCATACTCCGGAGCGTGTCCCTCTCATTATTTTCTGAAAGGAAGCCCATCTAGTCTTTGACACGGTTTCCCCTTTGCGCCAAACTCTTGCTGGTTGCAGTTTTTCAAAGAAACGTCACCCTTTTCCATTTTCTGAATTTGTCAACACTTCCAGGCGAGGTAAAATTTTTATGGATCTGCATCAGCTGCTCATGGATATCTCCAACTACCCCGATGAAACCGGTCCGGTCCAGTTTCGGGAAACGCATATATCCAGGCTTTATCTGACCCGCGAACACGTTTACAAAATCAAAAAACCGGTGGATTTCGGCTTCTTAAACTTTACCACACTCGACAGGCGGCGGCATTTCTGCGAGGAAGAGCTCCGCCTGAACCGCCGTTTCGCAGGTGAATCCTCCCCCTACCTGAACGTCTTGCCGCTGGGCATTAGGGGGAAAAACCTCACCTTCGACGGCAACGGCGAAACTGTCGAGTATGCCGTGCTCATGCGGCGTCTTCCGGCCGACCGAATGCTGGATCACCTGCTGGAGAACGATTCCCCGGAGCTGGAGGCACTCATCGATCAACTGTCGCCACTGCTTTCGCGCATCCATGCCAAAGCGCCCGTTGTCTTTCAGGATGACGATCTGGGACCCGATGCGGAGATTGTCACCCGCAACTGGCGGGAAAATTTTGAACAGACAGCGCCCTTTGCCGGACAGATTATCCCGGAAAATGGCCTTGCCGCCTCCCGCCGCGCCATCGAGCGCTTTATTGAGGAGCAGAAACCGCTTCTGCAGCACCGCCAGGAGGAAGGCTTCGTCCGCGAGGTGCATGGCGATCTGCACAGTGAGCACATCTGTTTTACCGAACCTGTCCAAATCTACGACTGTATCGAATTCAACCGCCATTTCCGCACCAGCGACATTCTCTGCGATCTGGCCTTTTTGCTCATGGACCTGAAGGCGCGCAAACGGCGCGATCTGGCGCAAAGGCTGCTGGATGGCTACCGGAGCCACGGGGACTGTGGTCCCGGAGCCGATACGCTCATCCCCTTCTACGAGGCCTACCGCGCCTGGGTACGCGGCAAGGTTGCGGGTTTTTCCATGGCGCAGCAGCCGGAAGGAAGCGCCGCTCGCGAAGAGCAGCAGATCCTGGCCCGCAGCTATCTCAATCTGGCCATGGGCTCCCTTGCGCCGCCGTTTCTGGTCCTGACCTGCGGCCTGATGGGAGCGGGCAAATCGGTGGTGGCGCGCCGCCTGTGCGAGGCAACCGGAGCGCTCTATCTGCGCTCCGACGAGATCCGCAAAGAGCTGGCCGGACTTGCGCCTCAAACCAAAGTGGCCATTGCCTTCGGCACGGGCATTTACAGCAGCGCCGCCAGCGATCACACCTATCAGATCATGCTGGAACGCGCGGAAGAGGCGCTGCGTCAGGGACGCTCCGTGGTTGTGGATGCCGCTTTTGCCCAAACCGCACGAAGAGAGCCATTCTTCAGGCTGGGACAACAGCTTGAAGTCCCCACCCGTCTGGTTCACCTGGTCTGCGATGACGCCACCCTGCGCGCGCGCCTGCTGCGCCGGGAAGCCAAAGGCACCAACATCTCCGATGGACGGCTGGAACTGCTCGACGAGCAACGCCGCGCCTTCGAACCGGTCGGTGGAGAAGCGCTGGAGCTGGATACCCATCTGGAACGCAATGAAAAGGTGGGACTTGTCCTGGGCGATATTCTCGAAGAAGCCCATCTTTAAAGCTTTTTCAAGGAGGAAGCACGCATGAAGGCTTCGGAAAACTGGCTGCTTGTAGTGGGGGGATGCCTCGTCCTGAACGCGCCGTTTCTGGAGATTTTTGACGCCTTGCCAACTGTGGGAGGAATGCCGGCGCGTCTGCCGGCAATCCTCGTTCTGTGGGGCGCGATGGTTGCGTTGCTCAGATGTCTGGCCTTGCGCGTTTCCGATACGGACAAAGCGCACAGCGAAAGTGCAAAATCATGACGCCCTTTGCCATGGCTGTCCTTGGGGCCCTGTTCTATGTGGTACTGCTGTTCGGCATCGCCTTTCACGCCGACTCTCACCAGAGCTATGCGGGCAATGCCCTGATCTACACCTTCAGCCTTGCCGGACTGTTAAGCACCTGGGCCTTTTACGGCTCCGCGGGCGGATTGTGCATCATCCCCTTCGCGCTGGGCTGCTCGCTGTCCTGCGCGGTCTGGGGGACGCTGCTGCGCCGGATGGCACGGCTTGCCCACGACGAAAAGCTCACCAGTCTCGCCGACTTTCTTGCCGGCCGCTATGGTTCCTCCCCAGGCGTCGGCAGTGTGGCAACGCTCATCTGCACCGTCGGCCTCATGCCCTGCATTGCCATCCAGCTGCGGGCCATCATCCACAGTCTGCACCTGATAGCGTCCCCTCTATCCCAGTCTGGCGAATCGCTTCTTTTTCACCACGAAAGCGGCCTTGTCATAGCACTGCTACTCGGCTTGTTCTGCGTGCGCTTCGGCGCCCGCCATCTTGACGCCTCGGAACGGCATGCAGGCTTTGCCGCAGCACTCGCCGCCAGCACCGTGGTCACTTTCGCGGCGCTGGGCATTCTGGCGCTTTTCGCTCTTCTCCATCTCCCGCACACCTCGCCACCAGCCGCTCCGCTCACACTTCCTGCCTCCCCGCAATGGGCGGCACTCATGGTACTGGGAGCTCTGACGGTTTTCTGCCTGCCAGGGCAGTTTCATGTCAGCATCGTGGAAAACCGCAATTGCCGCCAAATCTCATGCGCCATGTGGATGTTTCCAGCCCTGCTGCTGCTCTTTACCGTATTGCTGCTGCCAGTAACACTGGCCGGACATACGCTCCCCGAGATACAGGGCAAAGATTACCTTACCCTGCTGCTGCCGCTTTCGCAGCATGCGCCCCATGTAACGCTGACAGTGTTTCTGGGGGGGCTTGCCGCAGCAACCGGCATGGTCCTAAGCTCTGTTCTGACGCTGTCCACCATGATCCTCAACCATGTGCTGGTGCCGCTCGTCCTGCACTTCAGGGGCAGTGAACAGTCGCTCTCTGAGCTGCTGGTACGCGCCAAACGCGGCGTTATTCTGGCGATTGTCGTTGGAAGCGCCCTTTTGGATCTGCTGCTGACACGGTCACTGGATCTGACCACGATCGCGCTGCTGTCCTTTGCCGCGCTCGCCCAACTGGCGCCGGCGCTTTTAGGAGGGATGTTCTGGAAAAAGGCGACGAAGCACGGCGTGATCATGGGCGCGCTCATGGGACTTGCCGTCTGGGGAGTTACCCTGCTCATGCCCGCGCTGGATGCATCCCGCCATCTGCCGCCGGACGCACATGGCCTAACCGGACTGGTTGACTGGAGCCAGGGCCTGTTTTGGAGCCTTCTTGTCAACACAAGCATTTTTGTGGGGCTTTCGTGGCGCGATCGGCTTTCTTCCGCCGAACGCCGGCAGGCTCGCCACTTCGTCAACGAGGTTTCTGCCCGGCAGGCCCAGACCTTGAGTGATGCGCCCAGTACCCGGGATTTTGCCGCTCTGATGGCCAAATTCATCGGCAAGGAACGCACCAGCGCGGCCTTCGCCGAATATCTGCACTGTTTGCCGAGCAATCCCAGTCCTGAAGAGGAAATTACCATCCTGCGGGAATTTACGGAAAAAACGCTGTCCGGTTCGGTAGGCAGCGCCGCTGCGCGCGCCATTGTCACCAACTACCTGAGCGCTCATGGCAGCCGGATGGAAAACATCCTCGACATCTTCGCCCATGTCTCGTTGTGCCGCGACGCCAGCCGCGAACAGCTGGCCGTTCTCTATGAGACGGCGCGACGGGTGGCGCGTGGAGGCAGCGCTCTCACCATCTTCAACGACATACTGCAGATGCTGGATCAGCAGTTTCCACTGGATATCTGCCTTATCCGCATGCTCGATCCGGAGCATGATCTGCTGACAGTCCAAGCTCGCGCCGGTCTCACCGGCAAGGCCTACACCACGGCGCCGGTCGGTCTGCACGACGCGCGCCCCACCGCCGAAGTCTTCCGCAGCCAACGCATGGCGGTTTACAACAATCTCCCGGAAACCAATCCGGAAAAATACGCCGCCTTCCTGAAAGAGGGCGTCCAGTCCATGGCTCACATGCCCATCTCCTCAGGCGGAGAAACTGCCGGTGTCCTTTCGGCCTTCTCCCTGACCAGCCGCAATATTTTTACCGACGAATTCATGGAATTTTTCGGAAGCGTGGCCGATCTGGCCGGAGCGGCCTGGCACAATGCCGAACAGACCCGGCAGCTTGTCAAGGCGCGCGAGCAGCAGCGGGAGCTGGAGATCGCCAAGCAAATCCAGCGCAACCTGCTGCCGGACAAGCTGCCGGAACTTCCCGGTATTTCTCTGGCCGGCCGCTGCGAAACCGCGCATCATTTGGGCGGTGACTACTATGACGTACTGTACAACAAGGACAGTGCCACCGCCGATATCATTATCGCCGACGTTTCCGGCCACAACGTCGGCGCGGCGCTCTTCATGCCGCAGATCCGCACCTTCATCCGGGCCTTGGCGCGCTATTTTACGGGCCCAGCGCATCTGCTGACGACAATGAACCACTTTTTTCACCGGGACTTAAGCCAGTCGGAACATTTTATCACGATGTTCTGTCTGCGGCTGGATGTGCGCACCAAACGTTTCCGCTACGCCAGTGCCGGGCACAATCCACCGCTTCTGTTCCGCGCATCACGCGGCAAATGTGATCCGCTTGACGCCGACGGCCTGATTCTGGGCGTGCTGGAAGATGTGGAGTTCGCCGAAAAAGAGGATGAACTGGCTCCGGGGGATCTCCTGCTGCTTTACACAGATGGCATTGTCGAGGCGAGCAATGCCGAAAGGGAAATGTTCGGCGAACCGCGCCTGCGGATCTTCCTGCGCAACCACCACGGCGATCCGCTCGAAGAGCTGGTGCCGCACCTGATGAACGTGGTACGGCAGTTTGGCGGAACCGACAGTTTTGAGGATGACGCAACGGTGGTCGCCATAACAACGAATCCGTAACCGTGCAGGGCACAAGAAAGAAACGAAAATTCAAGCTTTTTCAGCAACACAACAATTGCAAATCTCCATGACAGGCAAACCGATCCTGTAAATCTTTGCACCGATCGCGGAAAAGGCTACACAATCTTAGCAATATATTTACCCTGTTTACCGTTTTGATAGTGTACTCTCGCGGCGTCATGAATGAGGTATCTTGATTGCAGACAGTTCTTTGCTGCACAGAAAAGCACTCTTTCAGGGAGGTAACAATGATGACAAAAAAACACTTTTTTCTCCTGACAGTAGTCTGTGGGCTGGCCCTGTTGGTGGCCCAACCGGCTCCGGTTTTGGCGGGGCATCATCACCACGGAAGCGGTTTTTCACACATGAGTCACTCACGCGGTGGTCATTCCGGCTACCGTGGAGGCCATTCCAGCTATCGCCATTCCGGCTATCATGGCGGACACACCAGCTACAGAGGCAACTGGGGTAGACAGTCCGCTTATCGAGGCGGACACCAGGGCTACAGAGGCAGTTATCACGGCAGACCTGGCTACCATGGCGGGCACCAGGGCTACAGAGGCGGTTATCACGGCTCTCGTAGCGGGCATCCCGGCTACAGAGGCGGCTGGGGTGGACAGCCTGGCTATCGTGGCGGGCATCAGGGCTACAGAGGCGGCTATCACGGTGGACAGCCCGGTTACAGAGGCTACAGCAGCCATCGCGGCGGTTGGGGAGGACAACCTGGCTACCGTGGTGGGCAGCAGGGCAGACAACCCGGTTATCGCGGCGATCGCGCTTCCTTTGGCAACCGTGGCAATCGCCCCGCTTTCGGCAACCGCGGCAATTCCTCGGATTC
>JAILGY010000082.1:0-2194 GCA_024696325.1 bacterium
GGCGCTGGAAACCCTTTGGGCGGTCTTTCTTTCCCGTTACAGCGGGATGGAAGATCTCGTGGTCGGAATACCGGTTGCGGGCCGCTCCCGTCCGGAAGTTGAAGGCACCATCGGGTTCTTCGTGAATGCCCTGCCGCTGCGCCATACATTGAGCGGCAATCCCACGTTCCTCGATCTTCTGGAGCGTACGCGCAAGACAGCGCTTGCCGCGTATGCCCATCAGGATCTGCCCTTCGAAAAGCTGGTGGAAGAACTGGCACCGCACCGGGATACCTCTCACGCCCCCATCTTCCAGACCATGTTCGCGCTGGACGATACCGCAAGCTTGTCACTCAATCTGCCCGGCCTGAAAACGAAGCCTCTGGAGGCGGACTTCGCCTTCGCCAAGTTTGATCTTCTCCTCAACTTGAGCGAAAGCGGTGACGGACTGGCTGGAAATTTGGAGTACAGCACCGATCTTTTCATGGAAGAGACTGCCGCGCGTATGGCGCGCCACTTCTGTCATCTGGCAAAAACCATTGTGAAGACGCCGCTACGCCCGGTACGCGAAGCTGCCTTGCTGGATGAAACGGAGTACAGGCAAATGGTGGCGGGTTTTGAAATGCCCGATGTGGTTTGGCCGCAGGAGGAAACGCTGGCAGGACGCTTTGCCGCACAGGTGGCGCGCACTCCCGATGCCATCGCCCTCGTTGCAGGCGCAACGCACCTGACCTATGCGCAGCTGGATGCGCGTGCCAACCGGATTGCGCAGCTTGTGCGGGAAATCTTGCCCAAAGATAGTTCCGATCTTCTGGTGGGTATCTATCTGGAGCGCGGAAGCGAACAGGTCGCGGCCATTTTGGGTGTGCTCAAAGCGGGTTGCGCCTATCTGCCGCTCGATCTGCACGCCCCGTCCGAGCGGCTGGCTTTCATTCTTGAGGATGCCCATCCGCAGGCGGTGCTCACCACACGTGTGCTGGCCCAAAATCTGCGAGCCCTGAGTCACGCCGGTACGGAGAGCCCTTTTATCTTTTTGGACGAGCAGCCGGGCCTGAATGCCTGTGCCCCGAAGGTGACAATACGACCGGAAAATCTGGCCTATGTCATCTATACCTCCGGTTCCACCGGCCGCCCGAAAGGCGTGATGGTGGAGCAGCGTAACGTTGTCCAGCTTCTGTTGAACAACCACCTTCCTTATGATTTTGGCCCCGGAGATGTCTGGACGCTTTTCCACTCCTGTGCCTTCGATTTTTCTGTCTGGGAGCTGTTCGGCGCTTTGCTTTTCGGTGGACGCCTGGTCGTGGTGGACGACGGGACTGTCAAGGATCCCGAGACCTTTCTCGGTTTGCTTCATCGCGAGCAGGTCACGGTGCTTAACCAGATCCCCTCCTACTTTACGCAGTTGAGCGCGGTTGCCATGAGGCGCGCGCTGCCGCTTGCGGTGCGTTATCTGATCTTCGGCGCAGAAGCCCTCTACCCCGGTGTTGTGCGTGACTGGGCAGCGCGTTATCCGCAGACCCGCATCGTCAATATGTATGGCATTACCGAAACCACCGTACATGTTACCTGGAAGACAATAGAGGCAGAGGACATGAGCGCCGGCATCTCCAACATTGGTAGGCCGCTGGCTCCGCTGAAGCTTTTCATTCTTGATGCCAATGCTCAACCACAACCGCTCAAGGTTCCGGGGGAAATTTACGTTGGCGGCGCGGGTGTTTCGCGCGGCTATCTGAACCGTCCCGAGTTGACGGCGGAGCGCTTCCTTCCCAATCCCTTCGGAGAAGGCCGGCTCTACAGGACCGGCGACTGGGCGCGCCGTCTGGAAAACGGCGAGATCGAGTATCTGGGCCGCATCGACCAGCAGGTGAAGATCCGTGGTTTCCGCATTGAGCTGGGCGAGATTGAAGCGGTGATACGGGACTTTCCGGGAGTACGCGACGTACTGGTCAATCCCTTTGGAGAAAGGGGGCATCAGCGGCTCTGCGCCTATATCGTGGGCGACTGCGACTTTGCGCAGCTTCGCAGTTTCCTGGCGGAGAAGCTTCCCGACTACATGATTCCGGCGGCCTTTATGAATCTTCCCGCCCTGCCGCTGACCGCAAGCGGGAAGGCGGACCGGAAGAGCCTGCCGCATCCGGAGACGGTTTCCCACAGGGAGTACCGTCCGCCGCGTACGCAGAGCGAGGAAACACTTTGTGCCCTCTGCGCAAAAATT
>JAILGY010000089.1:0-5656 GCA_024696325.1 bacterium
GGACGAAGAGCGCTTCGGCAAGAACGCCGCCCTTCTGGAGAAACTGAACGGAAAGTACCGCACGGTGGAATTCGCGGGCAGCTTTGAGATGGAGCTCTCACGGCTGACCGACGAGGCGGACATCCAGCTCTTCATGGAGGACATGGGGCTGACGGAATCGGCCCGCGGCCTGCTGATCCGCACGGCCTACGACCTGCTGGGCTACATCAGCTTCTTCACGGTTGGTCCGGACGAAGTCCGGGCCTGGAACCTGCACCGGGGGCAAACCGCTGTGGAGGCCGCCGGCGTGATCCACTCCGATCTGGCTCGGGGCTTCATCCGGGCCGAATGTTTTTCCTATGACGATCTGATCGCGCACGGCTCCGAAAAGGCGCTCAAGGAAAAGGGCCTGCTGCGCCTTGAAGGCAAGGACTACCGCGTCAAGGACGGCGATATCCTCTGCGTACGCTTCAATGTATGAGTATGTTGCAAAACTCAATCATTGGATATTGGCAGTAGTTTTGCTGACAAAAATGCCTTCCCCTTGAGGGGGCTTTTCCAAGGGCATGGGGAGACGCCCGATGCCTGCAGGGAAATGCAGTGCCCCGAAGGGGCGGATGAGGTGTACCATGAACCAAGCCAGCAACTCGAAATACATCTTTTGAAAAGGACGGTTTTTCCCATGTCTGTCACCACCATCGGCACCATCTGCGTATCCAACGACCGGCCCTTCACGCTGTTCGGCGGCGTCAATGTCCTTGAGGACCGGGATTTCACCCTGTCCGTCTGCGAGCATTACGTCAAGGTCACCACCAAACTGGGCATCCCCTTTGTCTTCAAGGCCTCCTTCGACAAGGCCAACCGCTCATCCATCCATTCCTTCCGTGGCTGGGGACTTGAAGCGGGCATGAAGATCTTCGAGGCGGTCAAAAGCGAATTCAACGTTCCCGTCCTCACCGACGTGCATGAACCCTGGCAGTGCGAACCGGTTTCAAGGGTCTGCGACGTGCTTCAGCTTCCAGCCTTTCTGGCCCGCCAGACCGATCTGGTGCGGGCGATGGCCAAAACCGGCAAGCCTATCAACATCAAGAAGCCCCAGTTCCTCAGCCCCTCGCAGATGTCCAACATCGTCGAGAAGTTCCGTGATGCGGGCAACGAGCGGCTGATCCTGTGCGAACGCGGATCCTGTTTTGGATACGACAACCTCGTGGTGGACATGCTGGGATTCGGCGTGATGAAGAAGACCTGCAACAACCTCCCGGTGATCTTCGATGTCACCCATTCGCTGCAAACGAGGGATTCCGGCTCCGCCGCCTCCGGTGGACGCCGCTCCCAGGCACTGGATCTGGCATTGGCCGGCATGGGAGTCCGGCTGGCGGGACTGTTCCTTGAGGCGCATCCCCATCCCGATCAGGCCAAATGCGACGGTCCCAGTGCCCTGCCCCTCAACCTGCTTGAAGATTTCCTTGTCCGGGTCAAGGCGGTGGACGACATGGTCAAGTCCTTCCCTCCCCTGCAGATCGACTGAAAAAAACGGACGCTTCCCAAAGAGCCTGCCCTTTGCGGCAACAGGGCACCCGGAACGAAAAGAAGAAAGGAGAAATTCCGCAATGGCAATGGCAAAGGTTGATTTTGACAGGCTCCTGGCCTCCCTCGGCGAAACGCTCGGTATTGAGCTGGCCTTCGACAAGGACGGCGTATGCGACCTCGTGGTGCAGGATTCGTTTGGCGTATCGCTGAAGAAATCCGAAGAGGACGGGACACTGACGATGTTCAGCTCGCTCTGCGCCGATTTGCCCGATCCCGCAGACTACTCGCTCGTCCTCGATCTCCTGGAGTTCAACCTCGGAGCGGCGAGCGGCGCATCATGTGCAATTGGACGCGATCCCCACGGCGGCACGCTCATCGCATGGGAGACCTTCCCCGCCTCGCGTCTCGCCTCAACTTCACTCACGGAACTCTTCGAACATTTCGTGCAGTCGCGCATCGCCCTCGCCGAAATCGTATCCGGCAACATCGGCAGGGTGCATGTCAACCGCGGGACGCACAACATCATCTACCCGTAAAAGCGATGAAAGGGCGTACAACATGGTACTTGACGCAAGTCTGAACATAAACAGCCTCAAGGACATCACATCAGGACGGCTGGCGGTCAATTTCGAGGATTCACGCGGCAGGCTTCAGTCTGGCTCGATCACGGTGAGCGGAGAGAAATTCAACGTTTCGTTCGCCTCAAACGGAGCCGCCACGGTGAAGAAGAACTTCGAAGGCTTTTTCGGCGGCATCAGGACTTTCTTCATGGGACACACCGCCAAAGCGCAGGAAATCGAGCGGAAGATGAACTCCATCATCCTGGCGAACGGCGGCAAGGACTTCAAGATCGTCTCCAACAGCAACGCGTATCTGGCGAACGTGATAAGGAACAGCCAGGTCACGGGACGCCTTGAGGTGGCCGACTACGGAATCTCACGCAACCGGAAGATGCTCGAAAACGCCAGCCTCATTGCCGCGCTCAACGAAAAGTATGCCGCCTCGACCGGGAAGACGCTCTTCTTCAACAAAATCGACGACTACAACTCCATATCGGGAATAAACCCCGAATCATTCTCGCCCATGAATTTCACCGGGACACTTGAGAAGATCAGGACGAATTCCCTTGGGCTGAATCCGAACGTCTCCACGAACAACTTTGACATGGAGAAGATCGCTGCATGGAAGGCCTTCCTTGCCCGTCCCGAAAATGTCGCAAAGATCGACATCCCCGGCAAGCTCCACCGCTACATGAACCTGCCGCAGGGCCATCATGCGGCGAAGGAGACCGGCTGGGAGGCGACATTTGCAAACGCAGCCAACAAGGAAGATGCGCTCGCGCAGTTCGTACTCAAGAACCTGCCCAAATCCGCGAAGGATATCTCGCCGGAGGACTTCAAGGATCTTTGCTCCCGCGTGAAGCAGTTCGCCGATCTGAGTGCAATGGAGGCGGGTCCCGAAAAGGATGAGGCGATGAAGGACTTCTTCAAGCGCGAAAACTGGCTTGGCAAGAAGGAGATGGACAAGCTTCAGGAGATCCGGGAGGAATACGCGGACTATCCGGACGAAGACCGGCTGGACTACTGGAAGAGTCAGACCGAAACCCAGAACACCCAAAAGTACGTCCTCTTCAGCAACATCTACACGAACGCGATGTTCCGCCAGACGAGCAAGATGGGCCTCGAGTTCTTCAAGGAGCAGAAGATACCCATCCTCTTCCAGTACGCCGACTACACCGGCAAGTCGATGGAAGGCCGCTTCAAGAGCGAGGTATGGAAAGAAGCGTCGAAAAACAGCCTGGATGACGTGCGCCAATCCGGCGGCTCTCCCATCACCTACTCCGAGATGCGCCGTGCTGCGAAGATTTCCCAGCAGGCGGAAGTGCGGGATCTGCCCATCGCACAGTCGCCCATCATATTTACGCCCGGAGTCAAAAACGCCTGAGGTTCTCCCCTCTCCCCTTCATGCGGAAAGAGCGGCAAGCGGAAAAAGGATGTTTCCGGGTGGATATTTTATTGCGGGATACGATTGCTCCACCCTGCAAAGAGTAGCAGAAGTAGCAACTGTCGCAAGAGTATAGCGCCGGTTTTCAACTGCACCCTTCGGGTGACGTTTCAACCGGCGCGATCAACTGCAAGAGATGGACAGGCATTTTTTCATCATGCATCTTTTAGAGGTGCTCATCATAAGCATGCCGCTGCCCGTGCCAGGATGGATGATTCACTCAGGGCACCCGGAGACAAGCATCCAGCAACCGTTTGCCCAGAATCGTGGTCAGGCCCGGTTAAAATTGCCTTTTCCCTGCTTACAGCGCGGACACTTCCATTCATCGGGCAAATCTTCAAAAGCAACACCTTCGTGTTCGGCGGGATCGTACACATAGCCGCAGACACCGCAGACATATTTGCCCGTTGCCGTTTTGTATGTGATCTCGCCTACAGGAAGGCTTTCGGGCGGATTTGCCAGATCGACGACCTTCAAACTCTCAAGGTTTTCATAACCAAGAGGAGTATGGGTAGAGCAATAAACTGTGGGGTGGTTACGAATGAATTCCCGCACCCTGTCCAGAGTTTCGCGCGCTGCCGCCTTATCTTCATACACAGTGGACAGCTTGTTCTGATACAGCGCTTCATCGGTGTAGGTGACATCTCCGTGGAACATGAAGAACAAGCCCTTGTCTTCAACAATGATGATGCTGTTGCCCGTGGTATGCCCTTTTGCTTCGATGAGGTACACGCCTTCCGCGATCTTCTGGCTTGCGGGAAAATTGTAGTATGCGCCATCGCTGTAAGTGGCACGGATGATGTTGCCGCCGCTCAAAGAAAGAGCGTCTGCTTCTTCCGGCGAAAGATAGATTTTTGCCTTTGGAAATGAACGGAGTTCGCCTGTGTGATCGGCATGCTTGTGTGTAACCAATATTTTACTGACTTGATCCGGCTTATAGCCTGCCTCAGCCAGAGCTGAAACGTAATCCTTGATCCGGCTGCCCAGATGGATCATCGTCTTGTCATCCGGTATGGCGTCCGGCGTTTCCAATGGCATGCCGGTGTCCACAAGGATGACCTCGTTTCCCGTGTCGATCAGGTAATTCTGCAGGCTGGAGCGCAGCCGTTTTGCAGGATCGAACTTGTCCATGCCGTCTTCGCCGCCCAGGGCAAAAGGTTCGGTCATAAATCCGTTTTCGTAGAGCTTTATTGCCTTGATGATCATTCTAACACCTCCCATTGCGGAAAAAGGGGCTCATTTGCTGCCACTCTTGAGTGGCTGGATGCAGATGCATCATTTTTAATCTTCAAGACATCTGTCCTTCAAGAAAGAATGACCCGGATTTATCTCATTATGAGATATGACTGGCTGTTTATCTCAATTTTTCAGGAGAAAGGGTTTCAAAGGCTCAGGAACTGCTTTTTCAAAGATGTCTCCGAGATGCTCCGGAGTCATATAAACATTGCCCACCAACAGGTCGCATATGATCTGTACTATGCCATGACAATAGATTTTCACAAGAATCTCAAGATCATCGTTCAATATCTTTTCATGAGACCCTTTCAGGATTTCACTTTTTAAAAGCTCAATATTGATTGCCGTCATCCGCCGTACAAAGGAATCGAGTCCATTGGTGTTCTGCAGGAGATTTTTGATGTATTCTTTTTGGCTGTAAAAAAATGCGGCTCCATCGACAAGAACGTTTTTCCATGTGTATCCGTTCTTGCCGATTTGTTTCATGATCGTTCTGATGCTTTTGATATAGTCCCAGGCGATCAGATCATATTTATTCTGGAAATGACGATAAAATGTAGCTGGTGAAAAACCGCAATTTTCCACTATTTCGCGGATAGTAATGGCATCGGCAGCTTTTTTCTCTGCCAGTTCTTTGAAAGATTCTGCAAGGATCTCCTTCGTTGATTTTCGCATCATGCTTCCATCCTCCCAAATCCCGATTTGTTTGTGTCTCATAACACTGTATCGACAAACAGATGCGCTCCCCTAAAAAGGGACAAGTATGAGGTTCCTCGCTGTTTTGTGTGGGTAAAGAAGAACTATTTTCCCGGTGACTGGAGGTTTGTTCACTATGCGAGACGTGGATATTTTTCAGATGGCCCTTGGGCTCACCCCGCCATGGCAAGTTGAGTCGTGTGAGTTTTCA
>JAILGY010000111.1:0-5646 GCA_024696325.1 bacterium
CTTTTTTGTCTCGTCTGCTCAAGATTTCCTGTTGGTCAAAAAGTCCAGGCTGTGACATGATAAATGCTCCTTGGAAATGTCAAACAATCACAAACAGCATTATATCGTAATATCAAATAGTTAACAACATTAAATTGTTAAGATATCGATTGATATTCACTTTTTATTACAATAATTTTGCAAGGTTCCCATAAATAGAAAAATTAAAATCTATATCAATTATTGCTGATTCACCAATTCCGGCCCCTACACGTGTCATTAAAATATCACCCTTTTGAGGAGCCACTACTTTGTTATATTCTAAATAATCATTGAAAGATACATCTCTATGAATCTCAGGCATAAAACAATACGGCTTCACATTCTGCGCCGAAATGAATGGCATCCCTTTTTCAACATATTTAGGAGTTTGGTGAGTCCCATCCGAGACATTACAGACTGCGCTCAATCTTACCCACTTCCACGTCTCTGGAATCTCAAACGGAATCTCATCTTCTGCAATCTCCGGCAACGGCTTTTCCTTTTTGATTTTCCCCGCTTTGATTAGCCGCGCCTTTTCCTCCTGTATTTGCCGGTACAGTTCCTCGCCCGTGCCCTCTTCCGGGCGCTGTTTCACCAGCTTGCCCTGAATGGCCTGTTGCAGAAGGGCTTTTTGCATATCCTCCGGAAAACGCTTGTTCAATTCCTTCAGCTGGTTCCACGCCTTTTCGTAGCAGTCAACCAGCGGCAACAGTTCTTCGATTTTAGCGACAATGCGTTTTTGTTCGGCAAGAGGGGGAATGGGAATAAGTATATTAAAAAATAACTCTTTGTTCAGATGTGGAATAGCTGAACCTTTTTTGTTATTTTTATAATCACTTTTGTGAAGTCGTAAAAAATATAGTACAAACAATTCATACATCGCGGATGGATAATAAAGTACCTTAAAGGTACTTCCCATATATCCATCTTCTGTAATAATAAACACTTCTCCTGAGTTTTCACCATCAACCAAAATTGCCTTTGTACCTTTGCGGATAAATTTTCCACTTGTTAGAAATTCTGCTTCTCTTTTACCTCGAAGATACTTTGCTTCCAGATAGGGATATGAGACTCCTTGGAGTTTCTCTCCATCAAGAAGTTGACTAATCATCCCAAACCGTACCCATTTCCAGTTCTCAGGAATCTCAAAGGGTTTCTCGTCTTCGGTAATCTCAGGCAGCGGCTTTTCTTTTTTGATCTTCCCAGCTTTAACCAACCGTGCCTTTTCCGCCTGTATTTGCCAGTACAGTTCCTCCCCCGTCCCCTCTTCCGGCCTCTGTTCCACCAGCTTCCCCTGAATGGCAAGCTGCAAAATGCTGTTTTTCAGCTCTTGGGGCGTCATGGCTCCGCCCCTCCGAGTTTTGCGGTAATTTCGGCCAACACCCGGTCGATCTCCGCGTTCAGGCTGGCCCGCTCTTCCTGATAGCGCTGAATCAGCTCCATCGGAGCAAGAATCTCTTCCTCTTCGTGGGGAAAACCGCACTGGTCAAGGTTGTAACCCAGTTCCCCGGCCAACTGCTCCGCCGTAAATTTCCGGGCTTTGGCAAAACCGTCCTCCTCCAACTCCCGGCGATCCTTCCACCACGCCCGCACCGGATCGAAGTGTTCCGGCCGCATCGGCCTGGTTTTGGAGAAGTGCTTGTAGCCCTCCGGCTTATCCAGCCGGTAGAACCAGGTTTCCTTCGTGGGCTTGTCGCCATCGAAAAACAGGATGTTCGTGGTGATGCTGGTGTAGGGCGAAAACACGCTGCCCGGCAGACGGACGATCGTGTGCAGATTGAATTCCTTCAGCAGCTTTTTCTTGATGGCCACCTTGGCGTTGTCCGTGCCGAACAGAAAGCCATCCGGCAGGATGACTGCCGCCCTGCCCGTCTTTTTTAGCCGGTACATGATGACCGACATGAACAGATCCGCCGTTTCGGAGCTGGCGAGATCCGCCGGAAAGTGCTTTTTCACCTCCGCCTTCTCGCTGCCGCCGTAGGGCGGATTCATCAGGATCACGTCAAACTGGTCGTCCTCGGTGTAGTCCAGCACGTCCCGCAGCAGCGAGTTGTCATGCTCGATCCTCGGCCGATCAATGTCGTGCAGCAGCATGTTGGTAATGCAGAGCATGTAGGGGAACTGCTTCTTTTCAACTCCGTAAACGGACGAGTCGTAGGCTTCCCAGTCCTCGGTATCCGCGACCTGGGGCTCAAGCGCCTTCAGCCAGCTCGTGATGAATCCGCCAGTGCCGCAGGCAAAATCCGCCATCTTTTCGCCGATCTTTGGCTGAATCATCTCCGCCATGAATTCGGTTACGGCGCGGGGCGTATAGAACTCGCCGGAGGATCCTGCACTTTGCAATTCGCGAAGGATGGATTCGTAGATCTCCCCGAAGGCATGGCTTGTCTTCTTGTCCGGAACATTGTCAACCTAAAAAAGCTCATTACTTACGTATAGTTATAATATCTTAGTATTGCTAATTGCTTCCTGATTGCTTCCTCCAAAGGGAGAGAAGACAGGATAAAAAAACACCCGCTGTATTGCAGCGAACAATACAGCGGGCCTTCACAATCGTTGGTAGCGCTACTACCAGCCGAATAATGCATAAATTTTTTCCCGAATGCAAGGGAATATTTGCGTTTGTTCGACTGGTACAAAGAAAGGGAACGTATGAACAAAATCAAAACCCTTCTTCCTGTACCTCAAAAAGAAGAATGTCGGGAGTCCAAGCGTCAAATACAAGTAAGTAACTGTATTTGTTCGGTTGGTACAAAGAAAGGGAACGAGATCAGAACCCTCTTTCTGTACCTCAAAAAGAAAAACCTTTCGAGCGCGAGCGCCAAGCTGCTCTACGGCGTCATGATCGCACACTGCGATGATCGCGGTGTGTGTTGCGCAACCCAACAGTATCTCTCGGCTTGTTCTGGACAGAGCGTAAGTCTCGTCAAACAGAATCTGACAGAGCTCAAACACAGCCGGTTGTTCAGGCGAATCAACTGGCAGGGGCATTTGGCCTATTTCCTGCCCGTCAGGCAGATCTTCAGGGGAGAGACTATACTGACCACAGACAGCCAGAAATTAACTACAAACAGTCAGAAACTGGCTACCCCGGTTACCAGAAAAAGCGCCTCAAAACAGGCCTGTATTACAGTAGCCTCTTTAGAATCTAATACCCCCCCTTACCCCCCACATGGGGAAAGCGTGGTTCGGGAATCAAAACCTTCCACCCCATATCGCCCGGCTCAGGTCAGCGACCAGGTACGAGCCGACTTCGAGCGAGTCGTTGCCAGCTATCCCAACCAGAGCAGCGTCCAGGAGGCCTTACGAACCTTCAACCATCTCGCCTGCAACCAGCGGCTGCCAAAGCTGGACGATCTTCTGGCCTGCATCGAGTACGCGAAATCGACGGATAGCTGGCGTCGGGAAAACGGGCGTTTCGTGCCGTACCTGCGGAAGTTCCTGCGGTACGAGCGCTGGCGAGAGTATCTGCCGCTGGTCGAGGCGCAACGCCGTCGGAAAGCCGAGGCGAAGACGGAAGAGTCTGCCCGTGTTGTCAGACAAAAGCGCCTCCAGGCTGTGGAGCAGGAACGCCAGCAGGCGGAACAGCAAACCTTCCTGGAACAGGATGGCGTCAATGCGGCTGGCGTGCAGCTCTGGGAGCGGATTAAGGAGCGTCTCACCAGCTTCTACAAACACGCCCTGCTGGGCTGTCTGAACGGCACAACGCTGCTGTTGCGGCCTTCGGATGGTTCTGGAGAGCTGGTCAAACGGGCTGTCCGCCGGGAGGGCCTGCTGGACAAAATTTTGGAGGCAGCGATTGCGGTGCTGGGCTACCGGCCAGCAATCGAACTGGCTGCATAGGAGAGACACATGGAAGAAAACACTGCCGATACCTCATTACAGAGCAATTTGAGCAGCGAAAACACTGATACCTCATCACAGCGCAACCTGAACAGCCTGAAGCGACACTGCGGCCCGCAAATGCTGGCAATGCTGGACGATCCCCGAACCATCGAAATCATGCTCAATCCGGACGGCTCGCTCTGGCACGAGCGGCTGGGAGAGCCGGTGAAAAAGGTGGGCACGATGGAACGTTGCAAAGCTGAAGCATTGTTCCGTTGTGTCGCCGCCTGCCTGGACAAAACCATCACCCGGGACTCGCCGCAACTCGACGGCGAATTTCCCCTGGACAAATCGCGTTTTTCCGGCGCGATGCCTCCGGTGGTGTCTGCGCCAATGTTTGCCATCCGTCGCAAGGCGTCCAGCGTGTACACGCTGGATCAGTACGTCGAATCCCAAATCATGACGCCCCAACAGAGGGATGTCCTGAAAAGCGCGGTTGCGGCGCACAAAAACATCCTGGTGGCCGGCGGCACATCATCGGGCAAAACCACACTCACCAACGCCCTGATCGACGAGATCTCAAAGAGCTGCCCCAACGAGCGGCTGATCATCATCGAAGACACGGGCGAAATTCAGTGTACTGCCCCAAATGTTGTTTTCCTGCACACGTCAACCACGGTGTCCATGACGCTGCTGCTCAAGCAGGCGCTGCGGTTGCGTCCGGAACGGATTTTCGTCGGCGAAGTCCGTGACCATGCCGCTTTGGATCTTCTGGACGCCTGGAATACCGGTCATGAGGGCGGGATCGCCACGGTTCACGCCAACAACGCGGTTATGGCGTTGTCGCGTCTGCGTGGTCTGATTCTGCGCAACGAGTTTGCGCCCAGGGAAGTGGAGCAGGTTATCGGGGAAGCGGTGCACATTGTCGTTTTCATACAAAAGACTCCGGCTGGCCGGAGAGTAAAGGAGGTACTGGGCATCAACGGTTACACGGATGGAGGGTATGACCTTCAGACATTGGCTTGAATTTCAAGAAAGGAGAATTTGCATGAAGAAAGTACTTAAGACACTCCAGTGGGGCGGCCTGACGATCATGGTGAACCTGCTCTGTCTGGTGACGAACGCCCTGGCTTCAGCCGGTGCAGGCGGAGATCTACCCTACGAGAGCTGGCTGGAAACTCTGCGAAAGTCTTTTACCGGGCCGATAGCCTTCTCATTCGGCCTGATCGGTATCGTGGTGTGTGGCGGCATCCTGATCTTCGGCGGCGACCTGAACGGTTTCACCCGCTCATTGCTGCTGATCGTACTGGTCATGGCGCTGCTGGTTGCCGCCAGCAACATTATGTCAGGTCTTTTCGGCCACGCCGCAGTGATCCCGATTGCAGCACTCATCATCGGAGGCTGATGTGGAAGCGCCGTTTCACAGGGGGCTGCTGAGACCGATGCTGGTCATGGGCGCGGATCGCGAAATGCTGATGATGACCGGTCTTGTGGCTTTTGCCCTGGCTGCCATGGGGCAAAGCCGGGAGACCATCGCCTTTGGCGTATTCATCTGGTTCGGATCGCTGTTCGTACTGCGTCGGATGGCAAAGGCGGATCCCCTGCTGCGGCACGTGTTTTTGCGAAGCATTCGCTACAAGCGGTTCTATCCGGCCCGCAGCACGCCGTGGCGGATCAACCAGAGGGAATATAAATAATATGAGCACCACCGGCGCACTTCTCGTCGGCCTGCCGCTGGCCATAGCCGTTCTGGCGGTGCCGCTCTGCTGGCTGTTTTTCCAGGGGGCGCGTGGCCAACGT
>JAILGY010000139.1:0-3111 GCA_024696325.1 bacterium
TCCGTCAGTCCCGAAACCTCGACATGCGTGGAAAAATCCGCCGGATAGAGCGCCTCACGCTGGGGCGCGAACAGCAGATCCGCGCCGGTCTTTTCCGCCAGCGCGGCATCCCGCATCAGATTGCGCGGATAGGCGTCAAAATCCTCGCCCGCGCCAAACTGCAGGGGATTGACAAAGACCGACAGCGCCAGCACATCCGCCCGCTTGCGCCCTTCGCGCAGCAGGGAAAGATGGCCCTCGTGCAGCCAGCCCATGGTCGGCACCAGCGCAATTCTTTTCCCTTCCCGCTTCAAAGCCGTGCAACGTGCCTGCATATCAAACGCATCATGAACAATTTCCATAGTTTCGTTCCTCCCGCTTCAAACTGTCCTGGCCTTTTTCAAAAACTGTGTTCTTCCGCCGGAAAGCGTTTTTCACGCACATCGTCCCGGTAGTTCGCAAAGGCTTCACTCAAGATGGCCGAAAGATCGACGTACTTCTTGACGAATTTCGGCGAGAACTTGTCGCACAGCCCTATCATGTCGTGCGTGACCAGCACCTGCCCGCTGCAGTGCACTCCGGCGCCGATACCGATGGTGGGAATATGCAGCTGCGCGGTGATCTCTTTGGCAAGCGCCGCCGGAATGCCCTCCAGCACGATGGAAAAGGCACCGGCCTCCTCCACCGCCAGCGCGTCTTTCAGAAGCCGAGCCGCGGCATCCTCACCTCTTCCCTGGATGCGGTAACCGCCCATGCGGTGCACCGACTGCGGCGTCAAGCCGACATGCCCCATTACCGGTACATCCATGTCCACTATGGCGCGGATGGTGTCACGCATGGTGACGCCGCCCTCCAGCTTGACCGCCTGGGCCCCGCCCTCCTGAATCAGGCGTCCGGCGTTCAGTTTGGCCGTCGCGATATCGATCTGGTAGGAAAGAAACGGCATGTCCGCCACCACCAGCGTGCTTGGTGCGCCGCGCGTCACCATCCGGGTATGATGCACCATGTCGTCCATCGTCACCGGCAGGGTGTTGTCGTAACCGGCCACCACCGTCCCAAAAGAATCCCCTACAAGAATCATGTCGATGCCGGCCTGCTCCAGCAGCCGGGCCAGCGGATAGTCATAGGCGGTCAACATGGTGATGACGGTGCCCGCCTCGTACAGTTTGCGGATGTCATGAACAGTTTTGCATTTGGCCATTGTTTTTCTCCTTTCATGCCTTTTCAAAAAGCAACAAGCCTTGCCGGAAACGCCGCATGGCAAGCGTCCCGGAAGGCTTGTCGGAAAAAAACAGATTCGCCCAAAGGCAACAACGCGGAAAGATCGCCGGATGCCTTCGAGCTTCATGATGTTTTTCCGTACACTTACCTGTTCCGGTCCCGCTTGCCCCGTCTTTTTGGGGTTGTGCGAAAGATCCGCTCAGTTCGGCAACGGTGTGGTGTTTCCTCACAGTACGGCCGCCGCATGCTTTCCGCTCCAGATCCGGCACAGGTTCCGGTCCTGCGGGACATGCGCGGCATGTCCTTCAAATCACAAAAAAGTTTTCAGGCGCGATGTGGAAGCGTCCCGCGTCTCAACGTGTAAAACCTGCTTCTCTCTCCAAATATAAATACGCGCGGGTGGAATATTCAAGTACTCCACCTGTTCTTCCGATCCGCCCAGCGGCTCCCGGCCCAGTCCGGCCCTGGTGCCGCGCTTATCCTCTGCAGCGTGTCTTCATGTCCTGCACAGCCTGTGCCGGATCGGAGGTATTAAAAATTGCCGAGCCGGCCACCAGCACTTCGGCCCCCGCGCGAGCAATTTCCGCGCAGTTGTCCAGCTTGACTCCGCCATCCACTTCCACCGTCACCTCGCGGTTGCAGCTGTCAAGCATTCTACGCAGCCGCGCCAGTTTGGAGAGCGCGCCCGGTATGAACTTCTGTCCGCCAAATCCCGGGTTGACCGACATGATCAGCACCATGTCCAGCTCGTCCAGCACCTCTTCGATCATGCACAACGGCGTATGGGGATTGAGCGCGACACCGGCCTTCGCGCCAAGCGCGCGAATCATCTGCAGCGTGCGGTGCAGATGGGTGCAGGCCTCGGCCTGCACGGTCAGAATGTCGGCGCCGGCCTTGACAAAGGCCTCCAGGTAGCGTTCCGGACGTTCGATCATCAGATGAACGTCCAGCGGCAGCGTGGTCACCGGCCGCAAAGCCGCCACCACCACCGGTCCCACCGTAATGTTGGGCACAAAGCAGCCATCCATCACATCCACATGGATCCAGTCGGCGCCGCCTTCCGCCACGGTGCGCACCGCTTCGCCCAGACGGGCGAAATCCGCCGACAGAATCGAAGGGGCTATCCTGATCTCCGTTTTCATCGTCAAAGAGCCCTTTCCTGGTCAGCGGGTGGCAATCTGCACCGCGCCGTCGGTATCCATCCGGCCGAAAATATGTTCGGGCTTAAGCTGGTGCACGCCCCTGATATAGCGCAAAGACCCGGTCAGTGCGCGGATGACGATGCTATGGGTGGTGACGCCTCCGGCGCGATCGAAGTGCACGCCCTCCAAGAACGGACCGTCGGTGATGCCGGTGGCCGCAAAGAAAGCATCATCGCTCTTCACCAGTTCGTCCAGGGTCAGCACTCGATCGAGCGCCTCTCCCAGCGTTGCGCGCAAGGCTTCCCGTTCGTACTCCTTCTGGGGAGCCCGGCGGCCCTGCATGCCGCCGCCTATGGCCTTGACCGCCGCCGCCGCAATGACCCCCTCCGGCGTGCCGCCAATACCCATCAGCACGTCGATGCCGGTGCCGGGAATTGCCGCCATCAGCGCACCCATGACATCGCCATCGGTCTGCAGGGAAATCCGCGCTCCCGCCTCCCGGATCTCCCGGATCAGGGCCGCATGGCGCGGCTTGTCCAAAACAAAGACGGTCAGATCGGAAACCGGCCGCTGCAGCGCCTGTGCAATGCGCTCCAGATTTTCGGTGGGAGAAAGCGTAATGTCGATAGCATCACGCGCCGCCTTTTCCACCACGATCTTTTCCATGTAGAGCGAGGCACCCGGCACCCAGAAAGCGCCGCGGGGCGCGATGGCGATGACGGCTATCGAATTGGGGCGTCCCAGGGCCAAAAGCCGCGTGCCCTCCACC
>JAILGY010000182.1:0-3777 GCA_024696325.1 bacterium
CATGGGCCTGCAGGCACGTGTCGATATCACCAACGGCCAAACCACCGATGCCGAGGCAACGATTCACTGGCTGCATCCATCCCGCGGGGCAGTGCCGGCAGAAGAGTTCATGCCGCTTTTCGAAAAAAACGGTTTCATTGCACAGATCGATGAGTACACCTGGGAACAGGCCTGCTACTGCCTGCGCCGCTGGCTTGACCGGGACTGGAAACCGGTGCCCATAGCCGTCAATTTGGCACTTCTGCACTTTTACAAGGAAAATTTCCTCAAAAAACTGATGACACTGCTCCAGCAGCTGGACATTTCTCCCCAGTTGCTGGAACTGGAAATGAAAGCTGCAGATGCCGCCAACTTCCCGGAGATTCGTGACAAACTGGGAAAGCTCCGGGATACCGGTTTTAAACTGGGACTTAATGGTCTGTCGGGCACAATACTGACGCTGCCCAAAGACAGCATGCTCTTTGATTATGTCCGACTGGACGGCCAGTATCTGGACGCTCAAACGACCAACCAAGATTTCACCCGCCATGTCATCACACTTTTGGGAAAACTGGGGCTGAAAACTGTTGTCAGCGGCATAATCTCCGAGCAACAGGTCTCCTTTCTCAAGGAGACAGGAGAGCACATTATCGGCCAGGGGCCGTTGTTTGCCTCTTCCATGCCGTGGTCCTATTTCGAAAAGGCCACCTTCAAAGAGGCGCAGAATTAGAAAGTATTTCTTTTTTACCCAAGGAGAAATCTATGCGTACTTCCTTTTCTCGCATTGCCATCCTGGCAGCTGCCGGGATGCTGGTTCTCACCGCTGCGGCAAGCGCGGCACGCTTGCAAACCGCTCCTTTCGGAGGCCAGGCCAAGGCTGCCGACTATCCGCCCTTCTTCCCGGGCAACAACAGTACCGCCCAAAGCCCCGACCATCTCTGGCTCCAGGGTCAGTGGAGCTGCCGTTTCCCCAAGAGCGTCGCCACCTTTGCATTCCAGGGTGACAGCTTCCAGATTTCGGTTCCCGGCCAGAATCCCCAGAGCGGCACTTTCCGGACGGAGAAGAACACGCTGCGCCTCGAAAACCGCAACGGACAGGTTGTGACCATGCCCTACACCCGACAGCAGGAAACGCTTTCCCTGGATGGAGCACCCTGCACCCGCACCGGAGCAGGAACAACACCCGCGCCTTCCCAAGATATTTCACGCCTGCAGGGCATCTGGGCGGTGCAAGCCTCCAACGGCAACAGGGCCGAATTGATATTCCGGGGAAATCGCTACGAGAACACCATCAACGGCCAGCTTTACGAGGCCGGTTCCTTCCGTCTGGAAGGGAATCGTTTTTATGCGCAACCGGACAATGGGGAAGCCTATGAGGAGTACTGCACATTCCAGGGAAACGATACGCTGATCATCGGCGAAACCGCCTACCAACGGCAGGGACAGGGACAGGCATTCAGCCCCGAAGAGCAGATCCAGGGCAGCTGGGATACATCCGTGAAGGGCATGACCGTCACTCTCACCTTTGAAAGAGACCGCTACCGCATGAGCGCTGGCAATCAGACCATTGAAACCGGCACTTTCAGGTTTGATGGCCAGCGGCTGTACGCCCAACCGCAGGGAAAACAGGCCTATGACAATCCCTGCCAAATTCAGGGGAACCAGCTGATTGTTGGCAAAAACGTCTACCAGCGCAGGGCAGGCGGCAATACCTTCCCGGCGCAGGCCACAAACAGCATCAACGGCATCTGGCGTTCCAGCACCGATCCTTCGATGCTGCTCATCTTCAGCAGCAACCAGTATCAGCTGAGACGGAACAACCAGATCAACGAAAGCGGCACATTCCGGATCGTGGGAAACCAGATCGAAACACAGCCCAGCGGCCGCGCAGCCTATGCCACGCCGTTCCAGCTCATGGGGAATACGCTGCTTGTCGGCCAGATCCGCTACCAGCGGCAGAGCAACTAAAAACCGCCGTTTCACAGATTTCTTCTGATTCGTAGCAAAGCAACGGGGCAAAAGTACTGCAACTTTTGCCCCGTATCATTTTTTACTCCGCTTTTAGTTCACAAGCCAGTCACGCAGCAAACGGCGCTCCTTTGGCGTTCCGGATGGACACTCACGCGTAAACACCGCGTCAATGGCGGCCAGCGTGGTATTTACCACTTCCATGTTGAGCACATCCGTCCCCGGTAGAGAGCCTGCGGAAAATGCCGCAAGATTATGCGGGCAGCAGCTCACCTGCGGGCCATCCTCGGTTTGATAGAGAAGCGGCAGGCCATGGGTGCGGCAGATGACGGGACGTGCCGCATACAGCAGACAGATGTCCTCCCGCAGCAATGGACAGACATCTTCGCCGGAATGTGCCGCATGATGAAGCAGATCTTCCTGTTCATGCGGCGGCAGGGCACGAAGAGCCTGCTGAATGAATATGCCCTCCACAGCGGAAAGGTTCAAGTGCTGGCAGCAATCGGCACAACCTCGGCGGCACCGCATGGGATCGCCGTAGCGCGCCCGGATCCGGGCGCTGAAAGCGTCCAGCTGCGTCAAAAGAGCCCGGTAATCGGTGAACAACGTCTCGGGAAGCAGTGTATCCTTCATACGGCGTTACCTTTTTCCGTTCCAGCTCAACGAATTTTCCCCATGGCATCGATTAAAAGCACCGAACTTTCCAGATAACGCGTTACCTTTTCCAGATCGAAGCCGGTCGGGCGCACAAACAGCACTCTCCCGCCCACCTCGCTTTCACGGGAACGCAGCTGGGGGAAATAAACCACGCCCAGTTCGGGGGTCGCGACCATGCCGCCGCGATCAGTCGCATCGCTGGAAAGCAGCATTTCGGCGGCCAGCCCCGGCATTGCCAGCACCTTGGCCGATGAAACCAACCACTCCTGTACCCTTAAAGGATCGCCATAGAACTCCTTCTCCACCTCCTGCCGCACCCGGTCGGTCATGTCAAAGCGACCGATCCAGATGCCGTTTTCCTGCTGGTCCAGCCGCGCACCGGTTACCGCATCCAGCAGTATGGCGCCATGCAGGCTGACCGCGCCCTGAGCGCAGCTGGCCGTCAAAAGCGCAAGCCCCGCATCGAAAGCTTCGGCAGTGACACCCGCATCCAGCAGAATCTTGCGGGCGGTCTTGCGGCTGTCTCTCCAGGAACCGGCGCTCACCGTCATCATGTCCGGCAACCGGGCGGTCGAGACGTCGAAATGATTTAAGGTTTCAATTTTCAGGACAATCTCGTCCGCCACATTGCGCCCGCCCAGCGCCAGCTTGTCGATCATATCGCGGGCGATGTCCTTGATCTCGTCGTAGGAACCCAGTCGATCGGATCCGCCGACATGATGCCCCTGATAGCTTGATTTCAAATGAAAGCCGTACAGCCTGTTGTTCAGATCCTCCGCCATGGCAATCGTTCTCCCTTAAAAATGACGGGTTATTTTTCAAGTCGCCGGTTCAAAATCATCCTTCGCGACAGGCACCAGTGCTCCCACCGGGCAGGCCGCCGCCAACAACTCCAGATCCGCTCCTGCGGCGACATCCGCAAGCGGACGATCCAGCGCAGGCATTACCCTTGCCTTGAAACCACGTCCGGCAAAGCCCAGCACCGGCGTGCCGGCCCTCTCCGCAAGCCGTACACAGAGCCCACACTGAATGCACTTGTGCCGATCATGGACAACCTGAGCATGGCTGGCGTCATGTTCGTAAGAACGATGCGCGCCGGCAAAACGCTCCTGCCGCGCCCCGAAAAGCGCCGCATATTCCCGCAGCCGGCAGTCGGAAGCGGCCGAACACGCG
>JAILGY010000190.1:0-9329 GCA_024696325.1 bacterium
CGGTTCCTGACCATCGTTTTGGGCAAAGAATTGCTTCCGCGAGGCAGGCTCACGTCCCTCGGTGTAGACGACCAGCCCCTTGGTTAGAAAAACGTCCGCCACACGCACCGCCTCATCCAGCAATCCGCCGGGATTGTTGCGCAGATCCAGCACCAGACCATCCAGAGAACGTTGGTTCTTCCTGAAAAGCTCCGAGAGAGAGCGTTTCAGATCCCTTGCGGTATTTTCCTGAAATTGGGCGATCCGAACGCAACCAAAACCCTTTTCCAGCATCCGGGCACGGACACTGACAATTTTGATGATCTTGCGCGTAAGGGAAATATTCTTGGGCACCGTTTGGTTGCCCCGCAGGATGGTAATGGTCATGCTTGTCCCCTTGGGACCACGCATGGCCCTCACGGCATCGGACAGCGACATCTCCTGGGTCAGCTTGCCATCGATCTTGACGATTCGATCCCCAGGCAAAATCCCGGCTTGATCCGCCGGAGTACCTTCAATGGGTGCCACCACCGTCAACATGTTGTCACGTACCGTGATCTCCACGCCGATACCGCCAAATTCCCCCCTGGTGTCCGTCCGCATTTCCTGAAAATCTTCCGGCGTCAAAAGCGAGGAATGGGGATCCAGCGTCTGCAGCATGCCATTGATCGCCCCCTGTATCAGCTCATTGGACTCCACCTTGCCCACATAGTTTTCCCGCACAATGGAGACCACGTCGGTAAACAGCTTGACACTCCGGTATATATCGTCCTTTGCATTCCCGGCATACCCCGGACCGGCCATCAGCACCATTGCCACCAGCGCCACACGCCACGCCCACCATGTCACTCCGGTGCCTTTCATGAATCCCCCCTATCACCTTCTCGACAGCCACTTGAGCGGATTGACCGGCCCGCTCCGGTAACGAATTGCAAAATAGACGCTGGTACGGCCGTTGTACCCGGAACGGGCGATTACGTCCCCGCGCCGAACTTGATCCCCCACCCGCCGCAACAGCCTCGCCGCTTGCGCATACAGCGTATGAAAACCATCGCCATGTTGAATAATTAACAGATTGCCATACCCGTGGAACGGGCTGGCAAAAACCACTACGCCATCCCACACTGCGGAAATTGGGCTGCCTACAGCAGCTCCGATTTCTATTCCCTGACTGTCGTAGAGCGTGTTCAGATCCGGATGACGGGCCGGGCCATAGCCCACTTTGACCGGGCCACGCACCGGCCAGGGAAGCTGCCCTCTCTGCCGGGAAAAATCGCCACGCGCCGACGCGATATCCGACGAACCGCGAGACCTTTCCGGACGTGATCCGCGGGAGGATTTTCTTTCGGCTTCCCTGCGCTGTTCCTCGCGCCTTCTGGCTTCCAGACGCGCCTGTTCTTCCTGCTGTTTGCGCAGTTTTTCCACCCGAATGCGTTCCTCCTGCTCCAGGCGCTTCAGCAGGACGTCCAATGCGCGCGCCTGTTCCTTCAAGCCCGCAATCCGGTTTTCCACCTGTTTCTTGTCCTCGCCCACCTTGGCCAGCAGCCGGTTTTTAAGCGTACAGGCTTCCTCCAGGCCTTCACGGCTCTGCTTCAGATCCTGAAGGACACCACGCTGCCGCTTTTCTAATTCCACAAGGGCCCTGACCCCGTCATCCACGCGCCGCCGGGTGGTGCGGCACCGGGCAATCAGCTCCTGATCATGGTGTGCAATGCGGCTCATGTACATGATATTTTCCAGCGCGGCATCCGGTCCATCAGAAGAGAAAAATATCTCAAGAAAACCGGTTTCGTCTTCCTTGTACAAAGCCTTCAGACGTTCCCGCAGCAACCCGTTCAAAGTGTCCAACTCCGCCGCAAGCGACATCTTGTCCTTTTCCCTGGACTGAATCTCCTGATGCAGATTGGCAACCTTTTGCTCTTCATCATCAATACGGGCTACCAGATGCTCTATCTCCTTTTCCACAGCGGCAACACTTCGTTTCAGCGCTTTTTCACGCACATCCTTGTCTTGCCATTCTTTCTGGCTTCTGTTGATATCCGCCTCTATCGCCTGCAAACGTTTGCGGCTTTCGCCAATACTGCTCGACGGCGCTCCCCAGGCCATCTTGCACACCCATCCGTCATTTCCGGACAACAGGGTAAATATGAGGAAAAAAAGAAAGACTCTCACACTCGCATCCGCACAAATTTACGCAATGGCGGCAAACTGCCAAACACTCCCAGCAGCATGCCCGCACTCACCAGCCCCCACTGGAAACCGGACGGCAGAAACATGACTTCCCCCACCCCCATGGTCATCAGCAGGGTCACCAGATTGTCATGCAGAAACGTTTTAAAAATCAGATAAGCTCCCCCTACAGCCAACAGGCCGCCCAACAGCCCCTGTACCGCCCCTTCTATGATATAGGGCATCTTGATAAAGAGCGATGTGCCTCCCACCAGCGTCATAATCTCCAGCTCGTCGCGACGTGCATAAAGGGTCAGTTTGATGGTGTTGGCAATCATGAATATGGTGGCAAAAAGGAGAAAACCACCCAGAATAACAGCTGTCAGCTTGAGCAGAGAAACCAGGGAATCAAAACGGTTCAGCCACTCGCCGCCATGCCGCATATCTGAAAATTCCTTGTGCTGCCGCAGAGTTTCAGCGACAGCCGCTACTCCGGAACTATTACGGTAAGGTGCTTTCAGCCCGATTTCCAGTGACGCCGGCAACAGCTCCGCCCCCAGTCCCTCCAGAAGATCGGCTTTTTTCCCCAGACGCTTTCGGAATCTCTCCAGGGCCTCCGCCGAAGAGACCAGGTTCACCGACTCCACTTCGGGACAGGCTTCAATTTTTCGACGCCACTCCGCCAGCAAAGTATCGTTGGGAGCCTTTTCCAAAAAGATTTTAAGCTGTACCTGCTGCCCCCAATGCGACGTCAGCTGTTCAAAATTGAAAAAAATTACGCCAAAAAACGCCACCATCATCAACGACACCGCCACCGTGCCAACTGCTGCAAGACACAGCAAGGGGCATTGGCATATATTGCGCCATGCACCTTTGAAAAAATAAAGCATCTTGGCCAGTATCATGAATCAAGACTCCTTTCCGCCTGTCCTGCACTGGCGGTCATGCTTAACGGCGTGTCGTGATCCTCTACGATCTTCCCTCCCTTCAGAACCACAACCCGCCGGGGATGCCTCCGGATAAGCTCCAGGTTATGAGTCGCCATAATCACTGTTGTCCCTCGCGCATTGGCGCTTTTGAACAGTTCCATAATCTCCAGCGTGGTCTGATCGTCGAGGTTTCCGGTCGGTTCATCCGCCAGCAAAACCAAAGGATCTGTTACCAAGGCACGGGCAATCGCCACACGTTGCTGTTCACCGCCAGAAATTTCCAAAGGATACTTTTTGAGATACTTCTCCAATTTCACCATCTGTAAAGCGCGAAACACCCGTTTGGCCACTTCCTGACGCCGAATTCCCTGGACCTCCAACGGGAAGGCAACATTTTCCATCAAAGTTCGGGTCTTAATCAGTTTGAAATCCTGGAAAACCACTCCCAACTGACGGCGCAAATAAGGAATCTGTGAGGCCCCCATACGAGTAATATTGCGGCCATTCACCAAAATCTGTCCGCGGGTTGGAGATGTCCCGCAAAACAACAGCCTCAGCAACGTCGATTTTCCTGCACCGGAAGGCCCTGTTATATAAACAAATTCTCCTTTAGAAACATTAAGATTGATATTTGTCAAGGCGGGCGCACCCGTTTCATAATACTTGGCCAAATTGCAGATACGAATCACAACGCCTCCATCATTTCAGCAAGCACTTTACTTCCCCAATGGACAACCGCAATGTTTCGGACCATTATTGCTCTTTTTTTATCGTCTACTGCAATTTTTTACCGCATGGAATAATAAAAAAGGCGACTTTGAGAAAAGTCGCCTTTCATGAGCTCCGGATTCTTTGGTGGGCGAAACAGGGCTCGAACCTGTGACCCTCGGCTTGTAAGGCCGATGCTCTCCCAGCTGAGCTATTCGCCCTGGAGACACACACTACTTTTTTACTTGTTAAAAATCTTTTTTGGTGGGCGAAACAGGGCTCGAACCTGTGACCCTCGGCATGTGAGGCCGATGCTCTACCTCTGAGCTATTCGCCCTCCGCCCAAAAAGAAAAAATGGCGGGGCTGACGGGACTCGAACCCGTGACCTCCGGCGTGACAGGCCGGCGTTGTAACCAACTCTACTACAACCCCTCACACACAAACTCTTCTCAATTAACCGAATCTTTCAACAACTTACCAGCTTTAAACTTCGGAACCTTGGAAGCTTTTATTTCCAAACGCTCACCCGTCTGAGGATTCTTCCCTACACGAGCAGCACGCTCCCCAACGCTAAAAGTACCAAATCCTACAATCGTAATCTTGTCACCTTGTTTCAAGGCCTCGGATATGGCATTTACCGTTGCATCAAGGGCTTTTCCGGCCTGCGCTTTGGTCAGGTCAGCATCTCTCGCAATTGCATTTACAAGCTCCGCCTTTGTCACATCCACCTCCAACAAGCCAGCAAATGTTTACTTGCCCGCAAAACGCGCTTCTTATACAAATCATTTTGCAATGTGTCAATCCTAAAAAAACATCCCGTGCAAAATATCCGCTTCACACTTCAAAAGACGTGGCCCCATCCCCTGAAACAGTCTGCTCAAGCCCGCGGCACCACTCGCAAAAAACATATAAATTGGTGAGAGAAAAGTTTAAAGTTCCTTCACCGTACAGAAAAGCTTACCGAAGAGGAGTTTCCCATGACCGACATTGACCGTTCCCGATTCCTTTTTCAACAGGCAAAATCTTTCTTCCCCGGAGGCGTAAACAGCCCTGTCCGCGCGTTCAAGGCGGTCGGCGGTACTCCCCTGTTTTTCCAACGCGGCGAAGGCGCCTACCTCTTTGACGAAGATGGCAGAAAATATGTGGACTTCGTCTGCTCCTGGGGACCGCTGATTCTGGGATACGGGCATCCGCAGATCCTTGAGGCCATTGATGTGGCCATGCGCAATGGCACATCCTTCGGCGCGCCCTGTGCCAATGAAATCCAGCTGGCCCGGCATATCCGGGACGGATTCCCGCATATGGAGAAAATGCGCATGGTTTCCTCGGGAACCGAAGCCGCCATGACCGCCATCAGGCTGGCAAGAGCCTTTACCGGCCGGGACATGATCATCAAATTTGCGGGATGTTATCACGGGCACAGCGACTCCCTGCTGGTCAAGGCGGGAAGTGGCGCGGGCACATTGGGCATTCCGGCTTCCGCCGGAGTGCCGGAAGCGCTGGCGCAACTGACGCTCACCGCCACATATAACGACAGTGCAAGCGTGAAAAGGCTGGTAGCGGCTCATCCGGGGAAAATCGCCGGCATCATCGTGGAGCCAGTCGCCGGCAACATGGGCTGTGTTCCGCCAGATCCCCAGTTTCTGGCGGCGCTCCGGGAAATCTGCTCTCTCAACGGCATGGTCCTGATCATGGACGAGGTCATCACCGGTTTTCGGCTCGCCCGGGGCGGAGCCCAAGAAATTTATGGCATTAACGGTGATCTGGTCTGTTTGGGAAAGATCGTCGGAGGCGGAATGCCGGTTGGAGTTGTGGGCGGCAGGCAGGAAATCATGGAACTGCTGGCTCCGGAAGGACCAGTTTATCAGGCAGGAACGCTTTCCGGAAATCCGGTGGCCATGGCCGCCGGCGCCGCAACGCTGAACCTTTTGACGCAAGCCGGTTTTTATCAGGATCTGGAACGCAAAGGAGCTTACCTGGAAAGCAGCCTGGCCCCGGTGCTCCATAAATATGCAGACAGGCTCTGTTTCCAGCGCTGCGGCTCCATGTTCTGCCTCTTTTTCCGCAAGAGGCCGATAACCTGTTTTGAGCAGGCGCTGCAATGTGATACAGCGACTTTCGCCCGTTTCTTTCATGCCATGCTGAAACGCGGCATCTACCTTCCCCCGGCGCAGTTTGAAACCTGTTTTTTGAGCGCGGCCCATACCACACAGGACCTGGAGCGCATGGCGGAAGCAGTCACGGAAGTTCTTGGGGAAATCATGGGATAATCAGGCGTTTTTCCTAACAAATCCCATACCTTTTCCGAAAGGAAACGGGCCAAAAAGCAATTGACAGCAATACGCTGTGCATGGTATTGAGAAAAACGATCTGTCAAAAGATAATCCCCAGTAAAATAAGAGGTTTTTGATTTAAATGGGAGAAAATCGGCGGCAGCTTTTCCGGTGTTTGGGTTTCGCGTCAAGTTTGGGTATTGCGCTGGTTTTGTCGATAGTTATCGGAGTTGGTGCCGGATATTATATCGACAAGTGGCTGGACAGCTCCCCGTGGGGCGTGATGATTTGCATGTTTTGCGGCATTATAGCGGGATTTGAAAATATTTACGTCATTTCCCGCCGGGCCCTTGAACAAATGGAACAGGCGGATAAATCCGACGATCCTTCAGATGGACAATCAAAGCCGTGAAACTTTCGGGCGTGACAAGGATACTCTCGAAACGGAGTTGCTTGCGGCGGCAATAGATCGGCAAAGCATCATTCTCTGGCTGCTGGCCAGCGTTGTAAGTTTGTGGTGGAGATCTTTGGCAATAACGGGCGGCGTTTTTATCGGCGGTTTCATCTCTATCGCCAGTTACTGGTGGCTCTGCGCGACATTGAAGGAAATGCTGCGGAACTCGTCGAAAGTTTCCATAAGCCGATGTGCAGGGTCTTATGCGTTACGCGCGGTATGTATTCTTGGGGCGCTTTTTGTTTCGATTGTCCTTATAAAGTGCAATGTCTTTGCGTTGAGTGTTGGCCTGTCAACAGTCATCGTCAGCATCACGATTGAAGTTTTCAAATATATCGTTAACGATCTTATCAACTCATACAGGCAGGGAGGATAGCTGTGGTTCATCCGTTTCTCGTATTTGAGTGGCTGGCAAAGCAGATTCACATTAATCTCGGACCGCATGTCATCTACGGATGGCTGATTGCGATCCTGCTGATTGTTCTGGCATGGCGTGCCACCAGAAATCTGAACGAAGGCGCGCCTTCCGGCCTGCAGAACTTCATGGAAGTCGTTATTGAAGGTCTGGAAAAGTTTATCGAAGAGAATGCCGGACCGAAGGGAAAAGAGTATTTCCCGCTCTTCGCAACATTGGCGCTGTTCATTTTGTCGTGCAACCTGATTGCCCTGGTGCCTGGCTGTTACCCGCCCACCGCCAACGTCAACACCAATCTGGCCATGGCCCTGACGGTATTTGGCGCTACCCACTACATCGGCATCAAGGAGCATGGTTTCAAGTATATCAAACATTTCATGGGGCCGGTTCTGCCGCTTGCTCCGCTGATCTTCATCATTGAGGTCATCAGCCACATCGCCCGGCCGATCTCCCTGACCTTGCGTCTTTTTGGCAATATGTACGGTCACGAGATGGTACTGATGGTTTTCCTGGCACTGGTTCCCCTGTTTGTTCCATTGCCCATGATGCTTATGGGAATCATGGTGGCCTTTATTCAAACGTTTGTTTTCACGCTCCTGTCCATAATTTACATTTCGGGGGCCATTGAGGAAGCGCATTAAGCATTAACAATCAATTTTTGAGTCCTATTCCGTTTAGGATATAAACCCAAGATCAAAAAAGGAGAACAGAAGATGAGTTACTTTACGTGGTGTATCATTGTGGCAGGCTTCAGCACGGCAATCGCTACCCTGGGTTGCGGCATCGGTCAGGGTATCGGCGTTTACAAAGCGGTTGAGGGCATCTCCCGCAATCCCGGCGCCGGTACGAAAATCATGGTCAGCATGGCCATCGGTCTGGCCTTTATCGAAGCACTGGCCATCTACGTATTCGTTGTCGCGATGATCACCTTGATGGCGAATCCCTTCACCCAAATCGTCGTCGGCAAGTAATCGAATCCCGACCGGAAACACGAGAAGGCCAGTCATTCAGACTGGCCTTTTTCTTTCATTCATTTTCATTTCTTTTAGGGAATTTGATCAAAACCGGAGGAGGACCGTATAAAAATGTCCGATAAACGTTCAAATTTCAAGTGGCATTGCCGCCGCATGGGCGGAACCGATCAGGTCACCCTGACCACCATTGAGGAGCTGCGCCATTTGCGCGAACTCGACCCCAAACTGTGGGGCGCCCTGAGCTGCCCCGCCACCGGCATCGAATTCGACCAACGCACCATAACGCTGCTCGATGCGGATGGAGATGGCCGCATCCGCATGCCCGAAGTGCTGGACGCTGTGGAATGGCTCTGCGCACGCATCAACGATACCGCCAATATCACCGGTGAGCCTGCCTACGTGCCGCTGTCCGTCATTGACACAACCAACGAGCAGGGGCAACGTCTCCTCACGACCGCCAACACCGTGCTTGGCCACCTGGGGCGGAAAGAGGCGACTTGCATCTCCCCGGAAGACGTGAAAACCGCCATAAAAGGCGCCGCAGAACAAACATTGAACGGCGATGGCATTCTCCCGCCACTGCCTGGACTGGATGATGACGTACGCGCCTTCATCAAGGCCGGACTGGACATCGTCGGCGGCACCCGCGACGCCAGCGGCGAAGCCGGCCTGTCCACCGCACTGGCCGAAGCTCTGGTGCAGGAACTGCAAACCTGGCAAGGCTGGCAGGAACAGGTGAATGCGGCGCCGCATCCCGTGGAAAACACGGCTGAAGCCTGGGCACTCCTGGAAGAAATCCGGGACAAGGTGGATGACTATTTTCTGCGCTGCAGTCTGGCTGCCTTTGCACCCCAGGCCGAAGCGCCGCTCAACGCCGACGAGCGTCTGCTGGCCGCAACCGACAAACCGGATATCGACAAGGATATCATCACGACCCTGCCACTGGCACGCATTGCAACAAACGCCGATCTCCCTCTGGGCGGCGGGCCCAATTCGATCTGGCGGGATCGTGTGCTGTGCAATCTTCCTCTGAGCAGCGGCCTCAATCCGATCTGGAAAGATCGCATACTGCGCTTTGTCGAACTGATGAAACCACTGCTGAGTTCAACGGAGAGCCTGTCACCTGCCGAATGGAAAACCGTCCAGGAAGCCTTGGCTCCCTACGGTGAAGCGCTGGCCGCGCGTCCGGAGGTTGGCGTTTACGAGGAAGGCGCCTTCGCCCCGCCCGAAAACCCGGCCGCGGCCATCGATGCCCTCGGCGCGGACGCCATACATCATCTGCTTGTAGATGGCGCGCAGGCCCGTTTCAACGAGCTCTGTGCCAAAGATCTGTCCAGCGCGTCGGCCGCCGAAGACATCGCAGAACTGGAGAAGCTGGTGCTCTACTACTGCCACCTGCACCGCCTCCTCATGAATTTTGTCTCCTT
>JAILGY010000194.1:0-5160 GCA_024696325.1 bacterium
CGCCGCAACTGTGGCGGAAAGTGTGACAAACACTCTTGATTACGCCAAAGCACTGAAATCCATCCAGCAAAACCGGGAAGTGATTGGGCATGAATTGCGCCGGGCAAAAGCTGGTTGGGGACCACGGGTTGACCTTAGCGGAAGCACCGGACTCAGCCGCTTAAGCGACACCACTTCCCGCTCCCTGGGAGCCGACAAGGACATGTACGGCTACAACAGCATCAGCGCAACACTGACCCAGCCGCTGTGGGATGGTCTGGAAACCCGGGGCAGGGTCCGTGCCGCCCAGGCAACCCTTGACTCCATGACCGAACGTGTGATGGACAACGCCACAACTATCGGCCTGGATGCCGTTATTGCCCATATCAACCTTCTGCGCCGCCAGGAAATTTTTCAGCTGGCCCAGAAAAATGTCGCGGAACACGAAAAGATTCTGGCCGCTTCTCATGATCGCGTGAGCATGGGCGCCGATACCATGGCGGATGTCACCCAGACGCAGGGCCGTCTGTCCAGAGCCCGGGCCACCCTGGTAGAAGCCGAGGCAGCTTTGAAAGAAGCGAGGAACGCCTACGAGAAATTGACCGGCAAACCCGCTCCGGCCCATCTTGATCCTGTACAGAAACTGACACCGGCTTACGCAAACGCGGAAGAAATTATTACGGAAGCCAAAAACAGCAATCCCAAAATTATGGCCTATCAGGCCGATGTCCGGACCATGGTCGGCAACAAGGAAGTCGCCAAATCCGCGTTCCATCCCAAGATCAATCTTGAAGTTGGCCCGCGTTATGTCGATCGGCACGGACCGGGAGATCGCTGGGAAAATGAATTTTCCGCCCTCGGCACCATGCGGTGGAACGTCTTTAACAGCGGCGCGGATCTCGCCGAAGTCAAGGCTTCTACCGCCCGTATCTATCAGGCCCGTGAAGCGCTGTTCGAGGTAGTGGATACAGTGACGCAGGAAATTCGCGATACCTGGGCCAGTTACTTGTCCGCGGAGGGTCAGCTCAAGCTCTATCGTGAGGCCATGGAGTTCAACATGAGAACCCGCAACGCCTATGAGGAGCAGTTTGCGATAGGACAACGCAGCCTGCTGGACCTGCTGGACGCAGAAACCGAATTGTTCAACTCCTCAACCCAGGCCGCCACAGCCAAAGGCAACGTGCTGGTCAACAACTACCGTCTGCATGCGCTGACCGGTCAGATGTTGCCACGTATGGGAGTTGACCCGGCGCTCTACGTCACCGACTATGACAAGAATGCTCATACCCAGGATGAAGCACTGCTTCCCAAAGATGGGCCTTACGGAGAATAAATTTCTCAACCGCTAAAGAGGAGAATATCTGGGAAGGATAAAAATCTTTCCCAGATATTTTTTATGGAGCAAAATGAACGAAAATCCTTCCATACCGTCGCCACCAGCCGTGCCGCAGGTTTCTACACCGCTGGCCCCTTCCGATGTCGATTTCATGCCGCCATTGCTGCGCAGCATATCCACGCTGTTGCGGCTGCGCGGCAAAATTGTTTCATCGCAATTTTTGTTGGCAGGATTGGCCGGAACCGCGCGCATCACGCCTTCCGCCTGTCTGCTCTCGGCAAAACGAGCCGGGATGTCGGGAAAGATCATGCCAAAGCAACAGTTGTCGGACATTTCCCCGCTGACTCTTCCCTGCATCCTGTTGCTAAAAAACAACAGCTCCTGTGTACTGACCAAAATCACCAAGGATGAGGCGGAAATCATCTCACCGGAGGCCGACGACATCACCCAGACTGTGCCCCTTGAAAACCTGGCTGAAAATTATTCCGGCTATGTCCTTTTCGGCGCGCTCGAATCCCGTCTGGACAACCGGGCGGAAGAACTCAAACTGTCCCACGGCAAAACCTGGTTTTGGGATGTTATCAAGCATTACGGCCCCATCTATCGGCATGTGGCACTGGCAAGCGTCGTCATTAACCTGATTGCCGTGGCAACCCCCCTGTTTGTCATGAACGTCTACGACCGCGTGGTGCCCAACAATGCGATGGAAACGCTCTGGGTGCTTGCGGGCGGAATTTTCATAGCCTACCTTTTTGATTTTCTGCTGCGTACCTTGCGCAATTACTTCGTCGATTTGGCGGGGCGCAACGCGGATGTGGTGCTTTCCAGCAAACTGGTGGACAAAGTGCTGAGCATGCGGCTGGATGCCCGGCCCGAATCAACAGGCGCGCTGGTCAACAACCTGAGGGAATTCGAATCCGTACGGGAATTCTTCAGCTCGTCCACTTTGCTGGCCTGCATGGACCTGCCTTTTCTGGTCGTTTTCATGACCCTTCTCTTTTTCATAGGCGGCCCTATCGTGGTCATCCCGCTTCTGGCGATTCCCATACTCATCGGCGTTGGCCTGTTTCTCAAGCAGATGTCCAAGAGTGTTGCCGAACGCGGCTACCGCCAGAGCATGCAAAAAAATGCCCTGCTGGTCGAAATCGTCAACGGTCTGGAAACACTGAAATGCTGCCTTGCGGAAAAACGGATGCAGAGGTTATGGGAAGCGGTAGTCGGCCAATCGGCGGATCAGACGATCATCTCCCGCAAGTATACCAATCTGGCCATCACCATTTCAGTGCTGACAATTCAGCTGGTCACCGTCGCTACCGTTATTTGGGGCGTCTACCGGATCAAAAGCGGCGAGATGACCATGGGTGGGCTTATTGCCTGCAACATCCTCATCGGACGCGGCATGGCGCCCATGATGCAGATAGCCAGCCTTTTGACCCGGTTCCAGAATTCCCGTGTCGCCTTGAAGGCGCTGGATCTGCTTATGGAACTTCCTTCGGAAAATCAGGATGAAAAGGCTCTGGCGGACTTCAGCACCCTGAAACCTTCCTTCAAGCTGGAAAACCTTACCTTTTCCTATCCTGGAGCCGCTTCTCCCACATTGTACGACATCAACCTGACCATCCGCCCCGGTGATCGGGTCGGCGTTATCGGACGAATGGGATCCGGCAAAAGCACGCTGGGAAAATTGCTGATAGGTTTGTACCAGCCTTCCCAGGGAACGGTGAAATACGGGGATGTGGATATCCGTCAGCTCTCCAGTGCGGATCTGCGTGGCAAAATCGGCTTCCTGCCGCAGGATGTCGTCCTGTTTTACGGCACATTGCGAGACAATATCGCCCTGGGCGATCCCGCCATCACCGACCATTTGATTCTGCGCGCCGCGACGTTGGCCGGCGTCAGCAACTTTGTCAAATCCATGCCGGCCGGGTTTGCTACCCAGGTTGGCGAACAGGGAAAATCCCTCTCCGGAGGCCAGCGTCAGGCAGTCGCCCTGGCGCGAGCCCTGTTGCGGGATCCGGAGGTGCTGATTCTGGATGAACCCACCAGCAACATGGATGATGCAACCGAGCGCATGATTCAGCGCCGTCTCAATGAAATTCTCCCCAACAAGACACTTATCGTCATCACCCATCGTCCCAGCATGCTGCAGATAGTCAACCGCATTCTTGTCATGGACAATGGCCGGATCGTCATGGATGGTCCACGTGATGAAGTTATCCGCCGTCTCCGGGAGCAAAGTACCGCTTCCAGTACCAGCAGAAAAGGGATTCAACATGACCAACAAGAGCGAGCCTGACCATTCCACACCATCGGCGGCCTCGTCACCGTCATCGCAGCCTCTGGCTCAACTGCCCATACAGCAGCAGGCGCAGCAAGCTCCCCCCCAAAAGGGGGAAGCGGGCGCCGGGCCACAAAAGCTTCCCCAGCAGATGGTAAAGAGTCTGTTCGCGCCTTTCCAGGAACCGCTCAGGGGCCTGAAAGTGGACGATCTGCCCTTTACCAGTGAAGTGAACGCGGCCTGGGCGGTCAGACCCGGCAAAAATGCCCGGGTGCTTTCGATAGCGGTGGCAGCCCTGTTCGCGTTTATGCTCCTGTGGGCTTCCATCGCCAAACTTGACGAGGTCACCCATGCCGAAGGCCAGGTCATTTCTGCCCAACGGACCCAGGCCATCCAAAACCTGGAAGGCGGCATCTTGCGCGCGATTCTGGTACGGGAGGGGCAAATCGTCGAAAAAGACACGCCGTTGGCGCGTCTGGATAACGAAATGGCCGAAAGCTATTTCCGTGACGCCGCCCACAAGGCTTTGGACAACAAGGTTAACCTCATTCGTCTGGAAGCGGAACTGGCCGGAAGGAAACCCGTTTTTCCCGATGATCTGGAAGCCAACCTGAGGAAAGGAATGGGGAACGCCGGCAAAGTTGAAGGCCTGTTCCAGAACGTCAAGCAGATCATTGACGACCAGAAAACAACCTACTCCAACCGCCAGCAGCAACGCGCGGCGGAACTGCGTGTCTTGCAAGCGAAGTGCACCCAGCACCAGGAAGAGATGAACAGCCTGATTTCCCGCCAAAGTCAGCTGCGCCGCAGCCTGGAACTGGCAAGAAAGCAGCGCGACATAGTCCATCCCCTGCTGCAGAGAAAAAATTACTCGGAGACACAGTATCTGGAACTGGAGCAAAAGGTGGTCTCTCTGCAGGGTGAGCTCAACACCTTGGCTTCAAACATTCCCAAAGCCAGGGCAGCCCTAGAGGAAGCCCGCCAGCAGATCGGGCTGCGCAAGGCCGAACTGGATACCGCCATCACCGAGGAGATCAACAAGCGGCGTGCCGAGCTGTCCTCACTTCTGGAAACCATCTCCGCCGGCCGTGACCGGGTGAGCCGTACCGAACTGCGCTCTCCGGTACGGGGTACGGTCAAGCAGATCTACATCAATACGGTGGGCGGAGTCGTTAAACCGGGAGAATCCATCATGGATGTGGTTCCGTTGGATGATGCCCTGGTGATCGAAGCTCGTGTGCGTCCGGCGGATGTAGCCTTCCTGCATCCCAACCAGCAGGCCATGGCCAAGATTTCCGCCTATGATTTCTCCATCTACGGCGGACTGGAGGGAAAGTTGGTGGAGATCAGCGCCGATACCATTGAAGACCAGCGCCGCGGCGGTGAATCTTTCTATCGGGTCAAGGTACGCACCGATAAAAATTGCATCACCTATCACGGTGAGGATTTGCCCATTATTCCCGGCATGATGGCCACAGTGGACATTTTGACCGGCAAGAAAACCGTGCTCGACTACCTGATGAAACCGCTGCTCAAGGCCAAACAGAACGCGCTGCGCGAGCGCTGA
>JAILGY010000006.1:0-5614 GCA_024696325.1 bacterium
TTGCCGCGGCGCTTCTGCGGCGCCAGGTAGGGGCAGTCGGTTTCCAGCAGCAGCCGATCTTCGGGTACTGTTGCCGCCACGGCGCGCAGCCCGGCGTTTTTGGGGTAGGTGAGGGTGCCGCCGAAAGCCAGGTGCAGACCCAGCTCAAGGCAGCCTTCGGCAAAGGCGGCGTCGCCGCTGAAGCAGTGCAGCACGCCGCGCAGCTTGTGCCCCTGCGCCTCCTCGCGCAGCACCCGCAGGGTATCGTCATGGGCGTCACGATCGTGGACGATGAAGGGCAGCTCAAGACTCTGCGCCATCCGCAGCTGGGCGCGGAACACCTCTTCCTGAACCGGGCGCGGTGCGTATTCATAGTAGTAATCGAAGCCGATCTCCCCGATGGCCACGACTTTGGCGTGCGCGCGCGCCAGTTGCTCGATGCGTGCCAGTGCTTCCGGCGTTCCCTTGTCCGCCTGCTGCGGATGGATGCCAATGGCGGCAAACAGCTGTGGATACTTTTCCGCCAGGGCGATGGTTGCCTCGAAAGTCTCCGGCGATTCGCCCACGGTCAGGATCTGGCGGATGCCCGCCTCTTCAGCGCGTTCCAGAATTTCGTCGATTTCGCCGGCGAAGCGCTCATCGTCCAGATGGGCATGGGTATCAATGAGCGCTGTTCCGGCGGACAGGAGATCGGCTTCGGACATTTTCCTTTTCCCTCAAAAACGTTTCAGATGCGTGGGAAGAGCGGCTGGGCTTTTTCCACGGTAACTCCCGGACGCAGTTCACCAAAGCTGTCATGGCCATCCAGCATGACGTTTTCCGGATCGGCGCCGACAATGGCCAGCATCCGGCGGCCGGTCTCCGGCATGAAGGGGGCGACCAGAAGCGCAATGAGCCGGATACCTTCCGTCACGTTGTAGAGCACCGCGCCCAGTTCGCCCTTGAGCGCCGGATCCTTGGCCAGTGCCCAGGGTTGCCGTTCGTCGATGTACTTGTTGGCACGGGTGACCAGCTCCCAGATGCTCTGGAGCGCCTTGTTGAACGCGAGATTGCAGATGTGCGTGTCGATGATCGGCAGCGCCTCGGTAAAGGCGGCGATGAAGGCCTTGTCCACTTCCTTGTCGGAGATGCCTTCCGGCAAAACGCCGTCGAAGTACTTGTGGACCATGGCGCTTGAGCGGCTCACCAGGTTCCCCAGATCGTTGGCCAGATCGGAGTTGATGCGGTGGATCAGGCCCGCATGGGAGAAGTCGCCGTCCAGTCCGAAGGGCACTTCCCGCAGCAGGAAGTAGCGGATGGGGTCAACGCCGTACTTGTCCACCAGCATGTTGGGCTCCACCGTGTTGCGCAGGCTCTTGCTCATCTTTTTGCCCTCGACGGTCCACCAGCCGTGGGCGAAAACTTTCTTGGGCAGGGGCAGGCCGGCGGCCAGCAGGAAGGTCGGCCAGTAGACGGCGTGGAAACGCAGGATATCCTTGCCGATGACATGCACATCCACCGGCCAGAACTTGCTGAAATTGCCGGTGCTGTCGCTGGGGTAGGAGAGGGCGGTGATGTAGTTGGTGAGAGCGTCGAACCAGACGTAGACCACGTGCTTGGGATCGTTGGGGACCGGAATTCCCCAGGAGAACGAGGTCCGCGAAATGGAAAGGTCGCGCAGGCCCTCCCGGATGAAGCCGAGGATCTCGTTGCGGCGTGACAGCGGCTGGATGAAGTCGGGGTGCGCATCGATGTACTCAAGCAGGGCATCCTGATACTTGCTCATGCGGAAGAAGTATGAGGCCTCCCGCAGTTTTTCCGTCGGACGGCCGCAGTCCGGGCAGCAGCCGTTGAGTAGCTGGGTTTCGGTCCAGAAGGTTTCGCAGGGTGTGCAGTACCAGTCCTCATATTCGCCCAGGTAAATGTCGCCCTTTTTCTGCAGGAGCTCGAACAGCTCCTGCACTCCATGGATATGCCGTTCCTGGGTGGTGCGGATGAAGTCGTCGTTGCTGATGTTCAGTTTTTCCCAAAGGCCCTGGAAGCGTTTCATGACCCGATCGGCCAGTTGCAGGGGCGTTTCTCCCTGAGCCAGAGCGGCCTTTTCCACCTTCTGGCCATGCTCGTCGGTGCCGGTGAGGAAAAAGACCTCATAGCCGCGCGCCCGTTTGTAGCGCGCCAGTACATCGCAGGCAACGGTGGTGTAGGCGTGTCCGATATGGGGCACGTCGTTGACGTAGTAAATCGGGGTGGTGACATAGAAGGCTTTGCTCATGGTTATTCACTCCTTGAGTTGTTCAGTTGGATGACGGTTGCGGGCCGCCGCTTTTGGGATGATTGCCGCCGCCTTTGGCAGGGGCGGGGCCGCGGCGCATCCGCCGCCGTATCAGGGCGCTTTTTTCCTGCGGCGGTTCTCCCGATTTGATGACAGCTGTGTCGGGCCGTCTGCGGGCACCTGGCTTGCCGGGGATTTTACCGCGTTCCGGATGCCTGATTTCGCGGTCCTTTGTATTTTCTCCTCCATTGCCCGCGGGCGCGGTATTCCCCCGGCGTTCCCGCGGAACGATGGGACGGTGCCCCCGGGGCGGATGGGGCGGGGTGGTGCTTTCCTGCTTGGGCGGTGCGTTGCCTTGATGCTTTTCCTCGGTTTGCGGCCGGGAGAGGCACGAATGCTTTTCGTTGAACTCCTCCATGCTGACGGTCAGGCTCTGCCCATCTTCGGTTTTCAGGGTGATTTTGCCGGAGAGGCAGTTGACATCCGTCACCGTTGCCGGGGCGTCGTTGAAGGTCGTCTTGCTGCCGTGTTTGGGGAAGCCCTTCTTCAGTTCGGTATAGGTGTCAAATTCATAGGAAAGGCAGCAGAGCAGGCGTCCGCACTGCCCGGAAATTTTCGCGGGATTGAGAGCCAGCCCCTGCTCTTTGGCCATCTTGACCGAAACCGGCGAAAATTCGCAGAGAAAGGATCGACAGCAGAGTTCCCGTCCGCAGATGCCAAGTCCTCCCACCATTTTCGATTCATCCCGTACGCCTATCTGTTTCATCTCGATACGGGTGTGGAACTGGTGGGCGAGATCTTTGACCAGCTCGCGGAAGTCGATTCGGCCGTCGGCGGTGAAGTAGAAGATGATCTTGGAGCCGTCGAAGAGGTATTCGGTGCGCACCAGTTTCATCTCCATCTTGCGCTCCTCGATGCGGCTGCGGCAGAAGTCGAAGGCCGCGTCTTCCCGGCTGCGGAAATATTCCTGCGAGTCAACATCCTCCTGGGTTGCCTTGCGGATCACATTCTGGATATCGTTGTTTAAGGTTTCTTCCGATACCTCTTCCGGAGCGGTGGCCACAGTACCCAGCGTCTGGCCGCGGACGGTTTCCACGACCACCGTGTCGCCCGGATTCATTTCCAGCTCGCCTGCAAGAAAGTGATAGTGCCGTCCCGCCTGACAAAACTTTATGGCGACAATTCGCGTCATGAATCAATCCTTTTTCTCTTGTTGATGATCGTTGGAAAGCTTCGTTTTTAGGGCTCTTCGCAGCTTCCCTCTCAGGGACGATGCCGTCAACTTAAATGCCCTTTCCTCCTTTAGGGGGGAAGGGATGGGATGTAACCCTCCCCCCGCAAGCGGAGGGAGGGACTCCAAGTCACAAATCCGCAAGCCGCATCAGCAGCAGATCCAGCGTCAGCCGGGCATTGGTGTTGTCATCAAGCGCGCGGCGGGTCTCTTCCAGAAGGCCCAGCTTGGTGATCAGGCTCTCAATGCTTTCCCGTGCCGCGCGACTGCGTATCAGTTCCGCCAGATCCATATTGACCAGTTCCTCATCCGCCTGTCCGGCACGTATTTTCAGCATATCCCCGAAAAATGTCTGCAAAATTTCCAGTCTGGCACGCAGAAGCATTTTCAGATTATCCGCTTTCCCCGGTTTCTGGGCCAGCTTTTCCGTCAGCTTGAAGAGCGGCACGACATTTTCCTCGGCCGGCGGCAGGGCAGCCACCTCCCGGATGAGCGCGACGCGCGGATCCTCGGCGCTGCTGCTTTCCGGGACCGCTTTGCGGTCACCCCGTTTTTTTTCGCCATCCTGCGCCGTTGCCCTGGCCAGTTGACGCATCTCCTCGATATGCGCCAGCGCTTTTCCCGGCGAACCACCGGCGATGGCGGCCTCCACCCTCGCTTCGGATGAGGAAAGCCCGCAATGTTCTTGCAGCCAGGCGGCCAGTTGATCGCGCTGCACGCGCTCGAAACGCACGATCTGGCAACGGGAGCGGATAGTGGCAAGCAGCGCTTCCGGGTTGTCGGTCAGCAGAAGGAACAGGGTGTCATCCCGCGGTTCCTCCAGCGTTTTCAGAAAGGCCGACTGCGCCTCCTGGGTGAAGCGTTCCGCGCCTTCCACCAGACAGACTTTTCGCGGCGCTTCCAGCGGATGGAAGCGCAAATCTTCCTGAATGGCGCGTACCGTTGCAATTTTGAGCGAATCGCCGTCATCCGTCACCGAAAAAAGATCCGGATGATTGCCGCCCGCCAGTTTGAGACAGCCCGGGCAGACGCCGCAAGCGCTTTTTGTGGCGCAAAACAGGTGCCGGATGAATTCAAATGCCATCAGCTTTTTGCCCGTGCCCTGAGGCCCGGCAAACAGATAGGCGCAGCCGATCCGGTCCTTTTGTCGGGAATCCTGCTGCGCTTCGTCCAGCAGTTTGGCCAACAGTGCCTTGGGGCGTTCCTGTCCCAGAATGCCGTCAAACATGGTCACCGTCCGGGTGCCATGTGGAAGACGCAAGCACGGCAAAGCGTTGCGCTATTTCGCGATCCAGATCCTTTGGGGGCCGGGTCGCGTCGAAAATGTGAAAACGTTCCCTTTCCTCGGAAGCCAGCTTCAGGAAAGCATCGCGTACCTTGCGGTGAAAGTCGAGATGCTCGCGTTCCAGACGGTCGGAGGATTGCCCCTTGAGCCGGTCGCGCCGGTGGGAACGCCGCAGACCTTCCTCGGCGGGAAGATCGAGCAGAAATGTGGCATCGGGAGCGATTCCCGCGGCAAACTGGTTGATCTGACGAATCAGGGCGATATCCAGCCCGCGGGCATAGCCCTGGTAGGCCAGTGTGGAATCGTGGAAACGGTCGCACAGCACAACGTCACCACGTTCCAGTGCCGGCCGGACAACTTCCCACACGTGCTGGGCCCGGGCCGCAAGGTAGAGCAGCAGTTCGGCCCTGTACGCCATGGGCGGCTGATCGGGTGCAAGGAGCAGCGCGCGGATGCCGTCCGCCAGGGGACAGCCGCCCGGTTCATGCGTCACCGTCACCGGAATATTCTGATTGCGCAGATGTTCCTCCAGTGCCCGCAGCCGCGAGGTTTTGCCCGCTCCTTCAATACCCTCGAACGTGATAAACAATGACATATCAGCCCTTTTTTGTTACAGAAATACGAAATTAGCTATTATAGGGGCCGGCTTGGTGACTTTCAAGGAGAAAGCCCGAAACTGTGCCCGGGGCGGAAAACGCTTGTACACGGTAAAAGGGGGAACATTTTTCATGGATATGTGGCTGGAACGGGCACGGGCGGCGGTGGAACAGAACATTGGCTACGAGTTTCGCGCGGTGGAACTCTTCGCTGAGGCGGTAACACACAGTTCGTTCAGCAACGAGCAGCCCCTGCGGTACCGATCTCCTTT
>JAILGY010000020.1:0-10169 GCA_024696325.1 bacterium
GCACGGTTTCGGGGGGATTCTGCTTTTGACCGGCATCATCCTGTACCAGCGAACGACCGGAGGCGATTTTTCCTTTGTTCCCCTGGATGTCCACGCCCTGGGAGCGGGAGGCTGGTTCATCCTGGCCGGATTTCTGCTGAACGCGGCAGCGCCGCCCCTGCACACCTGGCTGCCTGACGCCTACGGCGAGGCAACGCCGAGCGGTTCGGTGTTTCTTTCCGCCTTCACCACCAAGACCGCCGTCTACGCCCTGGCGCGCGGTTTTGCCGGTATGCCGCTGCTCTTGCCGCTGGGTGTGTTCATGGTGGTCTTCGGGGTGGTCTATGCCATGCTGCAGAACGATTTCCGCCGTCTTTTGGGCTACCACATCATCAGCCAGGTAGGTTACATGGTGGCCGGCATCGGCATCGGCACGGAACTGGCGATAAGCGGAGCCTGCGCCCACGCCGTCGTCCATATCCTGTACAAGGGGCTGCTCTTCATGGGAACCGGTTCGGTGCTCGCCATGACCGGAAAGAGCCGTTTTACCGATGTGGGCGGCCTGTTCCAGAAGATGCCGGTGACCCTGGCCTGCACCGCGGTGGGCGGGCTTTCCATTTCGTCCTGCGTGGGATTTTCCGGCTTTGTTACCAAGTCGATGATTGTGGCTTCCGCACTTGAAAGCCATTATTTGCTGGCTGCCCTGCTCATGATGATAGCGGCTTCGGGCACTTTCCTGAGCACCACACTCAAGATGATTCACCATGTCTGGTTCGGCGAAAACCGTTGCGATGCGCAGACCTGGGAAAAGGCCGCGGATCCGCCCTGGAACATGCGGGCGGCGATGATCCTCACCGCGGTGCTGTGCGTCATTCTGGGCACCTTTGGCTATCCCTTGCTGTACCGCCTCCTGCCCTATCCGGTGCACTTCAATCCCTACACTTCGGGACAGATCTTCGAAACGGTGGAACTGCTCTTCAGCACGGCCGTCATGTTCTTCCTGCTGCTGCCGCGTTTGAAGCCGGAGTCCCACTTCGGCCTGGATGTGGACTGGTTCTACCGCCGGGGCGGGCAGCGGCTGATGGGTTTCCTCAAGCGGCTGTTTGCCGGTGAAAACCGCCTCCTCTCCATGGCGGCATGGGAGGCCCTGACCCAGCCAGCCGGCAACTTCTTCCGCCGGGTGCTGCTGCGCGGATCCTTTCTCACCAGCGGCTTCATGCCGGCCCTTTCCAGCAGCGGCAAGGATCAGCGGGAATGGCTGCGGGATTCGGTCTTCCCGATAGGCCTGTGCGTGTTCATGGCGGTGTTCGCGCTGGCGGTGTTTACGGTGCTGTTTCTGTGCGAGGTGGGGGGATAACCCTCTCTCGTCACTTTTTTCTTGAACGGGAGTTTTTCAACGGGAAAGGATTTGCAAATCATGGGACCCGAAAATCAACAAAATCAACAGAACCAGCAGAATCAACAGAGCCAGCAGACATGGACTGGAGCAACGACGATCACGACGGAGGGCTCTTATGAAGGTGGAACGTACAGCTCCACAACGGACGCTGAATGCGCCGTGCTCATTACCGCTTCGGGAAATGTCACTTTGACAAATCCAACGGTCACGAAAAGCGGCGGACCAACCAACGCCGACGACAGTTATAATTTTTACGGAATAAATTCCGGTATTATGGCCAAGGACGGAGGAACGACTTCGATAGCCGGCGGCACCATCACAACGACGGCTGTCGGAGCGAACGCCGTCTTTTGTTATGGCGGAAATGGCGGCACCAACGGCGCTGCGGGCGACGGGACCACCGTGTATATTTCCAACGCGACCATCAGAACTTCAGAAAGCGGTTCAGGCGGAATAATGACGACAGGCGGCGGCTCCACCATTGCGGAAAACCTGACCATCGAAACGGATGGACAGTCTTCGGCGCCGATAAGGACGGACAGAGGCGGCGGCACGGTTTCCGTAACCGGCGGATCCTATACGTCAAATGGACTCGGATCGCCCGCGATTTATTCCACGGCGGAAATCACTGTCGAAGGCGCCACGCTGACCTCAAATTTGTCTGAAGGCGTCTGCATCGAAGGACAGAACTCCGTCGTTCTGAACAACTGCACGTTGACCGCCAACAACACGCAGACCAACGGCAATGCGCAGTTCCTTGACGCCGTTATTTTGTATCAATCGATGTCGGGTGACTCGTCGGAAGGGACGGCTACCTTTTCAATGACGGGCGGCACACTCGTCAACAAATCCGGGCACGTTTTTCACGTCACCAATACGAATGCGATTATAAACTTGAACGGCGTCACAATTGAAGACAGCGGTGACGGCATCATTTTATCGGTATGCGACGACGGCTGGAGTGGAGCAAGCAACAATGCGACACTTAACGTAAGCGGACAGATCCTTGACGGAGATATTTTGATCGGAGATGACTCGACCTTGACACTGAACATTACCGGTTCGTCAACGTTTACAGGGAATATTGACGGAGAAATCACCAACTCGAAAGGCACTACGATTTCAACGGATATTGGTACGGTCAATGTCACGCTCGACGATACAAGCAAATGGTATCTTGAGGAAGATACCTATATTACATCGTTCAACGGTACAGCATCCAATGTCATCACAGGCGGCTACACACTTTTTGTCAATAACGTTGCTCTTGAGGGAACTTCCGAGTTCGACGGTTCTGATAGCGATATTCCGGCGTGGTTCGATGCCGAACTGTACATGGACAACAAACTTGAACAACTCGAACAACTCAATGAAGGATGGACCGAACAGAGCATGCTTCAGGCCTTCAACAGATCCGGATACATCGGCACGAAAGGTTACTACCAGCATTTTATGGACTGGGGGAATAAGGAAAATGTCAGCCCCAACGAATATTTCGACAGCGAATACTATTTCCAGAGCAAACTGGTCCAGTTGCACAGGGATGAGTCGGACAGAAACTGGACGCTGGAATCCACCAAACAGGCCTTTGAGGATGTAGATCTGTCGGCATGGGATCACTACCGGCTTTACGGCATAAGCGAAGGTATCGATCCCTGCGATAATTTTTCCACCAGCGAATATCTCAATGCCAAACTTGAGGCATTGCATAGAGATGATCCTTCCGGAAACTGGACCATGGAAAGCATGATATGGGCTTTTCAGCAGGCTAATCTTAATCCGATCCAACATTACATACTGTACGGCGTAAACGAAAATCTCGATTTTAATCCGGATACCGACACCAGTGTGCAGGATACTGCTTCGGAAATGGTTGCGAATGACTATGCTTAAAGAGACTGCGCTTTCGGAAAACATGCATCCCGGCCGGTAGCCAGGTGAAAGATGACAATGAACAGGCGGTCGAGATCCATGTGATTTGGGCCGCCTGTTTTTGTTGCGGGATTTCGGCAGGGCAGCGATGTGGGCGTGAACATTTTTCAGGTATTTGCTATGATTTGAAGAAGTGCACAATAACAATGTCAGGATACGGAGGATGAACATATGAAAAAGACAGCCCTTCTCTTTCCCGGACAGGGTTCGCAGTATGTCGGCATGGGCCGTGAATTCGTGGAAACGGACCCGGATGCCGCAGACCTCATGGATATGGCCTCGATGTACCTGGGCATCGACGTGCGAAAGCTCTGTCTTGAAGGCCCGATGGAGGAACTGACCCAGGTTCGCAACCTGCATGTGGCCCTGACGTCGGTCAACCTTATCTGCCTGAAACAATTTGAAAAACGTCTGGGATACCGGAAATACGCCTATGTGGCCGGGCACAGCCTGGGCGAGTTCTCGGCCCTGCGCGCCGCGGGCGTGTTGAACACGGAGGAGACCATAAACATCGTCAACATGCGCGGCAAGCTGCTGGCGTGCGAGGGCGAAAAGCATCCCGGCTGTATGGCGGCGGTGTTGGGCCTGGATCTGGCCGCTGTGGAAAAGATCCTGGCCGAGGGCAAGCCTGCCGGTACGGTGGTGATTGCCAACCACAACACCGAGACCCAGATCGTGCTTTCCGGCGATGCCGGGGGCCTGGCCGCGGCCGAAGCGCTGTGCAAGGCAGCCGGGGCCAAGGTCATCCCCCTCAAGGTGAGCGTGGCCAACCACAGTCCGCTGATAGCCGATGCGGTGAAACCGTTCTTCGGTCATCTCGCGGGCTTTGACTTCCGGGATACGAGCGTACCCATGTACTTCAACGTGACCGCCGCCCTGGAACACGACCGTTTCATCATCCGCAACGAGCTCATGCCTCAACAGCTCGTCAGCCGGGTGCGCTGGTACGAGATTATCCAGGCCATGCTGGCCAACGGGGTGGAGCTCTTTGTGGAGCTGGGGCCCGGCAAGGTGCTCACCGGCCTGATGAAGAAGATTCTTCCCAAGGGCAGCCCGGTCCAGTGCATGCAGGCCGACACGCCGGAAACCATGGATGCAGTGGCCGCCGCTATTCAGAGCTGAAACCGGAAACAAGAAAACCCGTGAAGGCCAATTCTTTTATGGCTTTCACGGGTTTTTTCTTCTACCTTTGTCGAAAGGGCGCTCAACCACAGTTTCCGTATTCGTTAACCTCAGAACTGCGGGAATTTGCCGCCGTGGGTGGAATGCTTTATCGGCCGCCCCTTCTTGTCCACGGTATTGAGCAGGTGCTGGTAGCATGACATGCGGATGGACCTGAGGTAGCTGCCGTCGGTGCTAACCGCGAATTTGGTGGATTCGCCCAGCCACGTCTGTGACAGGAACTTGCCTTGGAGGCTGGAGCCGTCGGCCAGCGCCTGCATGCCTGCAAGGACTTTGTCGAGCGCGTACATCACCCTGGCTTCGAGCTTGCCCATTTTTTCCGGCAGGCCTGACATGGGATAGAAAAGTGCTTTTTTGTCGAGCTTCTGGACCGGAGCCGCCTTTGCCCAGAACTGCTTGAAATTGATTTCCGCGAGGCCGCGCGCTGCCTTGACCATGCTCAGGCTGTTCTTGATGTTTTTGGCATAGCCCTTGCTGTGCGTGTCCAGATCGTACAGGAAAACACCATCTTTCATGCCGCGCAGCGTCCTGTTGTCCACGTTGTAGTCAAAATAATCGGCCATTTTTTTGACAGCCCGCTCCATACCCTGCATATCGCTGGAGCTGCATTCAAAATGCCCGTCCACCATCCTGCCTCTCTGCTTATACCTGTAATATTCTTCCATCAGCTTATCCATCGCGATAATCTTCTTCTTGTATGTGTCTCCCTTGCTCTCGTACCAGCGCAGAATGCCATCGTAGGCGAACATGGCCACGCGGGCGCTGTTGTCCCTGCCGAGCCCCCGGATCAGGAAGTTGAACAACCTGGCCATGGAATGGTGCATGCTGTCGACGAGCGCGCCCTGTTCCATAGCGCTTTTTTCCTCCTGGCTGTTGCTCCAGGGGAGGCCCTCAGGCATCCTGTCCATATCGATGCGCGTCTGCTCGAACACGGCCAGCTCCGGTTCGCATTTGTACATTAGGTCCGGCAGGAATTCGAATTTTTCGCCTCCTATCGGCAGCTTTTCTGTAAGGCAGCCCGCTACCTCATTGTACGCCTTGGCAAAGGCGTTCATTTTCTTCTGGGCGTAGTCCTTGCCGCTCACCGGGACGAGATTGTCCATCATTAAGATGGCTTTGTGATCATGGTTTGCGTCTTCGGCAAAGGAAACGCCGGGCAGGCCGGCCACAACGCAACCGACAACCAGAAAAACGGACAGCAATGTTTTCATGCCTGAATCTCCTTTATGTTAAAAACGCACGTCGTAGGTGTTGACATACCAGCGGCCCTTGCCTTTGCGGAGCAGTTCGTGGCGGTTCTTCGAGCCGCGCTGCTTGCCGTTTTCTTCAAAGGCGCGGCTCATAACTACGGCCATCTCCTCGCGTTCGCCGGCCATTTTGTTTAGCTGCTCGCGCTGGCCGGGGTTGAGAAAATAGCCTTCCAGATCGTTTTTGTCATCAAAGCCCTTGAGCACGGTAATTTTAGGCTCGTCAAACACGGCATGGACATATTCGTTCTGAAAGCGGGCCTGATGCAGGTCCCAATGGTAGCGCAGCATGGAACTGCCCACGTCGGTATTGCCGCGTTCGGGATTGATGCACTCAAGGTACAATTTGTAGTTCTTTTCCTTGATGGCGGTGGCGAAGATTTCCATCAGGCGCTTGGGATCGACATTGTCGGGAATGGACTTGACCGTGTACCAGGACTCCTTGATCTTCTTCACCTGGTCTTCGCCGAAGAAATAGCCGGAATTTTCGTTCTTGGAATCGTATATGGCCAGCACGCGGTCGCCGGCATAAAGCATTTCCGGCGTGACGATCCAGCCCCAGACCACGGGGCTGCGCTTGTCTTCGGAGGCGTCGGGCGATTCCATGACCAGGCCGGTGATTTTGCCGAGGATCTTGAATTTAAGGTTGTCGCCCAAGCTGGCATCCACCATGCTGCGGTAGCGGCGTATGGCCTCGTAGGGGCCGGACCAGTGGCGGCCCTGCATGGAGACGAAATAGTAGCCGATCGAGGGCTTGCCCACGTGGATGTATTCTCCCGTGGCTCCTGCAAACTGATTGGCCGGATAGCGCACGTCCTCAAGCAGCACATACTTCTCCAGGTAGTCGCGTACGTCCACTTCTTCAGGCACCGGTGTCGGAAAGACCTTGGTGATGGGTTTTTTTTGCCGGAGCTGATCTTCCCAGGCCGCCTGATTCTGCGCTTTAAAGCGTTCGCGCAATTCGGCCTCGTTGCGTTTGTAGGCGGTCATGGTCGGGGTAATCTCCATGTAGCCGCCCTTGCTCTTCATCAGCGCGGTGCTTGCCCTTCTGACCAATTCCTGTACTTTGGGGTCGTCGGGATACTGCTGGGCAAGGCGCTTGATGCGGCTGAGCGCCTCCTGCTTGTTGAAGTAGCGGCCCATATCCGCGCCCTGGGCGCGCTCGACCTCCTTTTCAAAGTCCCGGAGGAATATGCCCGCCTTGTCCACCTCGGCAAAGGGCGCGTTTGCGGCAAGCACCGGCGCGGCGAACAGCCCCAGCGTCAGGAAAAATGCTGTAATCAACTGTTTCATAAGCTTCTCCTTTGCAATGGAGTCAACCTGTCTGTTCTGTTCATTACTTGAAAACAAGTTTAGAGCGCATTTATAGCGTATTTTACGTGTTGGGAGAACCTTTGAGACATTGTCTCTTGACGAATTAATCCGAATTCAAAAAAATGTTTCTACAAAGTTTTGTCCAGTTGTTTGGGGCATCTTCTGATGACGTTGCACAAACAAATTTTGAGGGATTGAAACCATGATTGCCCGAGTGCTTTCCGGAGGTTTTTTGGGGGTCAACGCCTTTCCGGTGGAAGTCGAGGTGGATATCACGCGTGGTTTGCCCCAGTTCTCGACGGTCGGTTTGCCGGAAAGCGCGGTCAAGGAGAGCAAGGATCGGGTCAAGTCGGCCATCCGCAACTCCGGCTATTCCTTTCCGGCAAGCTGTTTGACGGTCAATCTGGCGCCGGCCGACATCCGCAAGGAGGGCACGGCCTACGATCTGCCCATTGCCGTTGGCATTCTGATTGCCAACGGCCAGGTCGCCGCCGGCGATATCGACCGCCCCTGGCTGTTGATGGGGGAGCTTTCGCTGGACGGCCGGATCAAGCCGGTGAGGGGCGCTTTGCCGCTTGCGGCCAGTGCCCGTTCCTGGACGGTTGCCGGTTTCATCCTTCCGAAGGAAAACGCGCCGGAGGCGGCGGTTGTGGCTTCGCAGCCGGTTTTTGGCGTGGAGACGCTGGGCGAGGTGGTGGCCTTTCTCAACGGGAATGCCCATCCGGAGCCCTGCCGGGTGGATCAGAAGGATTTTCTGCGCCGCTCGTCCCACTACGACGAGGATTTCGCCGAGGTGCGCGGCCAGGAACACGTCAAGCGGGCGCTGGAGATTGCCGCCGCCGGCGGACACAACATCCTGATGTCTGGAGCGCCGGGCAGCGGCAAGACCATGCTGGCCCGCCGCCTGCCCACCATTTTGCCGGAGCTCTGCTTTGAGGAGGCGGTGGAAACATCCAAGATTCATTCCATTGCTGGCCTGCTTTCCCGGCAGGATGCCCTGATCCGCAACCGTCCCTTTCGCCATCCGCATCATTCTGTATCCGACGCCGGACTCATCGGCGGCGGCACCATCCCCCGTCCCGGCGAGGTTTCGCTTGCCCACAACGGAATATTGTTTCTTGATGAGCTGCCCGAGTTCAAAAAAAATATTCTGGAGATGCTGCGGCAGCCGCTGGAAGATGGCGAGGTGACCATTACCCGGGCCGCCACGACCATCACTTACCCTGCGTCCTTCATGCTGGTCGCTGCCATGAATCCCTGTCCCTGCGGTTTCCTGGGCGATCGGCAAAACAGCTGCACGTGTAGCCAGCATACCCTGCAGCGCTACCGGAGCCGGCTGTCCGGCCCCCTTCTGGATCGCATCGATCTGCAGGTGGAGGTTCCCAGGGTTCCGCACAGCGATCTCGCCAGCGAAAGCGAAGGAGAAACATCTGCCGCAGTTCGCGCCCGGGTGGCGGCGGCCCGCAGCCTCCAGCAGGAGCGGATGGCGGAATGTGGTGTACACTGCAACGCCCGGATGCAGGCGCGGCATATTCGCCGTTTCTGTCCTCTGAGCGAAGACGGCAAGGCGCTGCTGGAAAGGGTTACCGACAAACTTGGATTGTCGGCGCGCAGTTATACGCGTATTATTAAAGTTGCACGCACCATTGCCGATCTGGAAGGCGCGGAAAATATTTTGCAGCACCACATCGCGGAAGCGGTACAATACCGTTCGCTGGATCGCGCGGTATAGCCCCGATTTTTTCTAAGCGATGGGCAATTTTTTTCGGAAAGGACAGGCAGCGCTGCTGCAGTTCTTGTTTTGGGGGAACGGCATGGATCAGAAACTGCAAATTTTGCTGGATACGACAAAGAAATTGATACGCCGCGGTGCCTCGCCCAATCTGACCAAGGTTGTGGAGAAGACCCATCCGGCGGATATCGCCGCGCTGTTCAACTATCTCGATCCCAAGGAACAGGGAGTCCTTTTCGGTCTTATCAGGAATGCGGAGACGGCGGCCTATGTGCTCTCGGAGATTGACCACAGCACTGGCGCCCGCCTGCTCCAGGAACTCGGTCGGGAAGAGATCCGCAGCATCTTGCAGGAAATGCCCCACGACGACGCAGTGGACATTATCCGCAACATGCCGGAAAAGCTGGCCGAGGAACTGCTCAGCATCATATCGGAGCAGGCCGCCGATATCGAGCAGCTGCTTAGCTATCATGAAGATACCGCCGGCGGCATCATGTCGACGGAGATCTTTTCGCTTAATGAAAACCTCACCGCCCGCGAGGCCATAGAGGAGCTGCAGAAATCGGCGGAAAAAGTAGAAATGGTTTTCTACATTTACGTTGTCAACGAATACAATCACCTGGTCGGCGTACTGTCGTTGCGCCAGCTGCTGACCGTGCCCGCGCAAACCCCGCTCAAGGCGATTATGACTTCCGACGTCATCAGTGTCCGCCCCGACATGGATCAGGAAGAGGTGGCGCATCTGGTGGCGAAGTACAACATTCTGGCGGTACCGGTTGTGGATGAATCCAACAAGCTCATCGGTATCATCACCGTCGATGACGTTATCGATGTCATGCGCCAGGAAGCCACCGAAGACATGTACAAAATGGCCGGTGCCAGCGAGGAAGAGGCCTTTCATGCTTACAGCTCCTTCAAAATCGCGCGTCTGCGCCTGCCCTGGCTTATCGTCAACCTGCTCGGCGGCGTGGTGACCGGTTATCTCATGTGGTTGTTCAAGCCCACGCTGGAGACTGTTATCGCCCTGGTCGCTTTCATTCCGGTTATTACCGGCATGGGCGGCAACGTGGGCGGGCAGTCGGCGGCGATTGTGGTGCGCGGCTTCGCCACCGGCCGGGTCGATTTTTCCACCCTGGGCAAGCTGTTGTTCAAGGAGATGCGGGTGGGCCTGATCATGGGGCTGATTTGTGGTTTGACGCTGGCCCTCGTCGCACTTTTCTGGCATCACAGCCCCATGTTGGGCGTTGTGGTGGGAGTGGCCTTGTCGGCGGCGATGCTGGTGGCGGCCACGATGGGCGTTCTGGCGCCTGCCTTTTTCAAGCGTATGGGGGTGGATCCGGCCATTGCCTCCATGCCCTTTGTGCAAACCGCCAACGACATCACC
>JAILGY010000021.1:0-18806 GCA_024696325.1 bacterium
GTTGTGGTGGGAGTGGCCTTGTCGGCGGCGATGCTGGTGGCGGCCACGATGGGCGTTCTGGCGCCTGCCTTTTTCAAGCGTATGGGGGTGGATCCGGCCATTGCCTCCATGCCCTTTGTGCAAACCGCCAACGACATCACCGGCATTCTGATCTACTTCGCTACAGCCACGCTCTTTATGCCGTACCTGCACTGAAATGCTTCGCTGCAGCAGCCCCGCCATCATCTTCCGGATTCTTTTCTATGGGGAGGCCGATCTTATCGTTACGTTTTTCAGCCAGGATGCCGGCCTTCTGCGGGGCTTTGCCCACAATGCCCGCCGCAGCCGCCGCCGTTTCGGCGGACGGCTGGAGCCTTTGGCCGAGGTGGAGCTGAGCTGGAGCGATGCCAGCCGCGGCGGCCTTCTGACGTTGCAGGAGGCGCAGATGCGGTTTCTTCATCTGGAATTGCGCCGGGATTTGGAGGTGATAACACTTGCCTCCTACGGTTGTGAACTGGTGGAAGGCCTGTGCGCGGAAGGCGAGCCCTATCCCGAAATCTTTGCGATGCTGCATGCCTTTTTGGAACATCTCGAACAGTTCCCGGCCAGTCCCGAAGTCCGGCTGCTTCTGGAACTGCGCCTGCTGTCGCTGTGCGGCTACGCGCCGAGACTTTCCGCCTGCTGCCGTTGCGGCGCGCCGTTGACGGCGGAGACGGTGCATGTGGATATTCCCGGGGGCGCCCTGTGCCCGTTCTGCGCGAAATCCGCACTGAATGGGCGCACGGTGAGTCTTGTGACGCTGGGAACACTGTTTCGATCGCTGCAGGTTCCCTTCACGGTGTTTGACGGTTTTCATTTCGGAACGCAGACGCTCCAGGAAGCGCGGCTGATTGTAACGCCGCTTGTGCGGCATCACCTGCGCTTTGTGCCCAAATCGCTTGCACTGATGGGGGCGGTGTAACGAAAGGATCCCGCTTGCCCACAGCGGATTGCAGAACGCGTTTACACACAGTCCCACGACGCCGATCCGCGTGTGGTGAACGCCGCGGTGATCTGATACGGAAAAACGTCAGGCAGTGTGCCGCCTTGAAACACAGGAAGGAAATGCGCTATGAACGAAGCTCTTCAAACCCTTCCCATCGGGATACAGAATTTTTCCATGCTGCGACAGGAGGATTTCCTCTATGTCGATAAAACCGGGCAACTTCTCGAACTGATTCAAAACGGCAGACGCTACTTCCTTTCGCGTCCACGTCGTTTCGGCAAATCTCTCACCATCTCGACGCTCGACGCCATGTTCAGCGGCAAGGTGGAGCTTTTTAAAGGTCTTGTCGCTCAGGACTGGGTGGAGCGGCAGGCGCAAAATCCCGCTCCGGTTCTGCGTCTGGACATGAGCATAATGGATACGACAGATACTTCGCTGTTTGCCCGCTCTCTTGAGCAAAGCCTGATGTGGCGTGCCGAAGATTCGGACATAACTCTTTCCAGCCGGTCCAACAGTAACAAACTCCAAGAATTTCTCCGCAGCCTTTATAAAGCTCATGGTCCTGTGGTTGTGCTGATCGATGAGTACGACAAACCCATTCTTGACAACATCGGCAATATCAAAGCGGCCGAAGCGATGCGTCTGGCACTGCGATCTTTTTACACTGTGCTGAAAGGCTGCGACGAGTATCTGCGCTTTGTTTTTCTGACAGGTATTTCGAAGTTCAGCAAGATGGGGGTCTTCTCCGCCATGAACAATTTGCGGGACATCTCCATGAGTGCACAGTACGGCGACATTGTGGGGTACACGCAACCCGAACTTGAGTCAAATTTTCCCCTATGGATTGATGCTACGGCCAGGAAGATGAAACTGGCGCGGGAGAACCTGTTGGAGCGGATGGAAGAGTATTACGACGGTTTCTGCTTTGACGGGATAACGAGGCTTTACAACCCTTTCTCGATTTTGAATTTCTTCTCGGAAAAAAGATTTGAAAATCACTGGTATAAATCCGGTTCACCATCCTTTATCGTGGAGTACATGAAACAGCATGCCATTCTGGATCCGGAATCCTACCGTCATCTTGAGGTGGATCAGGACTTTGCGGACAGTCAGGAGATTGAGCGCGCGCGTCCGGAGAGTTTTCTGTACCAGAGCGGCTATCTGACCATCGAGAAGTGGGAGGGCCAGACCCTTACGCTGGACTACCCAAACCGCGAGGTACTGGATTCCATCTCGAAGATGTACCTCGAAAATGTCTATCACGTTGAAGGTTACACCGCTATCGGCTCCAAACTCTGGCGCGCACTAAAGGCCGGAAATATCGGCGAGACGCTCAGCCTCTATAACACGGCGCTTGCGGGCATTCCCTACGAGGATTTCACGAAACAGAGCGAATCGCTCTACCGGGCGCTGTTTCTGATGCTTCTGCGCGGAGCGGGGATCAGCGCCAATGGAGAACTGCATACCTGCCGGGGGCGAAGTGATCTGGTCATAATGTTTTCGGAGCGGGTTGTGGTGCTGGAGTTCAAGCTGGCCCATGCGGAGGAGGAGATAGAGCGGCTGAAAGCTGAAGGCCTGCGGCAGATCGGGGAGCGCGGCTATGCAAAACCCTATGATACCGATCAGCGCGCGGTCAGCGCCGCGGTTGTTGTGGCCGACGCGCGGAAACGTCAGGTTGTGGGGATTGAAGCCTTGGAAGGAGAGGGAGCATGAGCGAAGCCTTTCAGTTTGGAAGTACCGTCGCTCTTGTTTATTCCTCGTCCACAACCCATGTGGCTCCTCGCTGTTTTGAGTGGGTAACAGATCATTGCTCTTGTCCTCCGTTTTTAGCGGTTCCCATGTCCACCTTGAAGTTGACATGACATGAGAATCTTGGCAATGTAATTTGTTCGTTGGAGTTCATTGCCAATGGGTGGCAGCATTTTTTCAATCTCTTTCAAGCGGCGCTGTGAAAGACAGAAAGCCGCGTTTCGAGGCGTTGTGACTTTTCAGGAACTTATTTTGGCGTTGCAAACGTACTGGGCAAAGCAGGGATGTGTCATCCAGCAGCCCTACGATATGGAAAAAGGCGCGGGGACCTTCAATCCCGCCACATTTCTGCGGGTGCTTGGCCCCGAACCATGGCGGGCCGCCTATGTGGAACCTTCCCGCAGACCGACCGACGGGCGCTATGGCGAAAATCCCAACCGCCTGCAGCACTACTACCAGTTTCAGGCCATTCTGAAACCGTCCCCTTTGAATATTCAGGATCTCTACCTGGATTCCCTGAGGAGTTTCGGGGTGGATCCCGCCGAGCATGATATCCGCTTTGTGGAGGACGACTGGGAATCGCCGACATTGGGCGCGTGGGGCTTGGGCTGGGAAGTCTGGCTGGACGGCATGGAGATCACCCAGTTCACCTATTTCCAGCAGGCCGGCGGCATCGATTTGAAACCGGTCGCCTCGGAAATCACCTACGGCTGCGAACGGATCGCCATGTATCTTCAGGGTGTGGACAATGTCTACGATCTGGAGTGGACCAAGGGGATACGTTACGGCGACATCCACCATCAGAGCGAGGTGGAGTTTTCCACCTACAACTTTGAAGAAGCCGATACCGCGATGCTGTTCCAGCTGTTCGACATGTTCGAACGGGAATGCATCCGGCTGGTCAAGCGGGAGCTGGTGCTTCCCGCCTACGATTTTGTTCTGAAATGTTCCCATTCCTTCAATCTGCTGGATTCCCGCGGCGCCATTTCGGTCACGGAACGTGCCCACTACATTGGCCGGGTGCGCAATCTGGCCCGGCTGTGCGCCGAAGGATATGTGGCCCAGCGAGAGAAGCTGGGTTTTCCCCTCATGAAGGGTTGAGATCTCATGTGTGCAGAAATATTTCTTGAAATCGGCACGGAAGAAATTCCCGCAAGTTTTTTGGCACCCGCGCGTCTCAGTCTGGAAGAACTGTTGCGCAAGGAACTGGAGGCGGCACGTATCCCCTTCCAATCCATCCTGACTTTTGCAACGCCCCGGCGTCTGGCAATTGCGGTGCAGGGAGCGGCTCCCGAACAGGAACGGCAGGAGCTGTCCATTTCGGGACCGCCGGCGAAAATCGCCTTTGATGCTGAGGGCAAACCGACCAAGGCGGCACTGGGCTTTGCCAAAACCAACGGCGTCGATGTCTCCGAACTGGAAACCGTCGAGACGCCAAAGGGCCCCTACCTGTGCGTGCACAAGGTGCTGGAAGGGCAGAAGCTGAAAGATCTGCTGCCCGACATCTTTCTGCGGGTGATTCATGCCATTCCCTTTAAAAAGTCGATGCGCTGGAAGGATCTGGACATCCGTTTCGTGCGTCCTGTTCACTGGCTGACCGCCCTGCTGGACGGAGAAATCGTTCCTTTCACGTTCGGAGAGATTTCCAGCGGCAATCAGTCCTTCGGACATCGCTTCATGGCGCCGGAGGCCTTCACCGTCACCGGGCTGGAGGATTATCTGGCCAAGGCGCAGGAGCATTTCGTCATTCCCGATCCGCAGCAACGCAAGGAGATCATCCGGCATGATGTGGAGGCAATTGCTGCCCGGCTCAACGCCAGCCTGAACATGGACGAGGATCTGCTGGAAGAGGTGTCTTTGCTGGTGGAATTTCCGTTCGCCATTTGTGGCGGTTTCGAGGAAAAATATCTGGAATTGCCGCCGGAGGTGCTGATTACCACCATGAAGGAGAACCAGCGCTACTTTACGCTGACGGATGATTCAGGGCGTCTGCTGCCCCGTTTCATTACGATCGCCAATACCCGGCCCCGTGATCCGGAGGTGGTGCAGCGCGGCAACGAGCGGGTTCTGCGGGCGCGCCTGTCGGATGCCATGTTTTTCTGGAAAGAGGATCAGAAAGTTCCGCTGGAGAGCCGTCTGGAAGCGCTCAAACATGTGGTGTTCCAGGCAAAGCTGGGCACCAGTTATGAAAAAGTCATGCGGATTCGGGAGCTGGCGGTGGAGCTGGCGCGGCGCTTTGCTCCGGAACATGTCGAAGCGGTGGAACGGGCCGCTCTGTTGGCCAAATGTGATCTGGAAACGCAGATGGTCTTCGAGTTTCCGGAACTGCAGGGTGTCATGGGACGCGAATATGCCCTGCTGGAGGGAGAGAATCGGGATGTCGCCGTCGCGGTGTACGAGCACTATCTGCCGGTGCAGGCCGGTGGCGCTTTGCCCTCCGGTCCGGTTGGTGCCTGTGTGGCGATCGCCGACAAGATGGATACGCTTTGCGGTTGCTTCAGTGTTGGGCTGCTGCCGACGGGCGCGGCCGATCCCTTTGCGCTGCGGCGCGGAGCCATCGGCATTTTGAGCATCGTTCTTGACCGGCAGATGTCCCTGTCACTGGGAGCCTTGACGGAGCGGGCGCTCGGTCTGCTGAAGGAAAAGCTGAATCGTCCGGCGGCGGAGGTTGCTGCCGACATTCTGGATTTTCTGCGGCAGCGCCTGGTCCATATTCTGGTCAATACCCGCGGATTTCCTGCGGATGTTGTGGCCGCGGTGCTGTCTGCGGACGCCGATCGGCCCCTGGATGCTCTGCACCGGGTGGAAGCCCTGACCCGTCTGAAAAGCTCTCGCGATTATGAACCGGTGGCGGTTGCCTTCAAGCGGGTGGTCAACATCATCAAGGGTGGTGTGGAAACGGAAGTTTCGGAGGATCTGTTTGCCGCGGAGTCGGAGGAAAAACTGTATCGGGCTCTGTACGGCATCAGGGAAGATGTGCAGCATTTGCGCAGGGCCGGAGACTATGGTGCGGCATTGGAGAAGATCGCCTCATTGCGGCCTCTGGTTGACGGCTTTTTCGAGAGCGTCCTGGTGATGGATCCGGACGAACGGATTCGGGGCAATCGGTTGGCGTTGCTGACCATGGTGGCACGGTTATTTGAAGGCATCGCCGATTTTTCCAAAATAACGGCGGAAAGTGCTTCTTAGATTTATCCATATTGGGCCCGTAACACGGGCGGAGCGCATTTTCAGGAAAAAAGCATTCGAGGAGGAACAACCATGGCGAAATTTATCTATTTCTTTGGTGAGGGCAAGGCGGAAGGCAATGGCAACATGCGGGAGCTGCTCGGCGGCAAGGGGGCCAATCTGGCGGAAATGACCGCTATCGGTCTGCCGGTTCCTCCTGGGTTTACCATCACGACGGAGGTCTGCACCGAATTCTACAAGAACAATCGCAACTATCCGGCATCTTTGAAGGCGGAGTTGCAGGAAAATCTGGCGCATCTGGAAAAGGTGACCGGCAAGAAGTTCGGAGATGAGAAAAATCCCCTGCTGGTTTCGGTACGCTCGGGCGCACGTGCTTCCATGCCGGGCATGATGGATACCGTACTCAATCTGGGATTGAACGACAAGACCGTGAAAGGCCTGATAGAGAAAACGGGCGATCCTCGTTTCGCCTACGATGCCTACAGGCGCTTCATCCAGATGTATGCCGACGTGGTTATGGGCATGGATCGCGATCTGCTGGAAAATATTCTTGAAGAATGCAAACAGGTCAAGGGCGTGCAGGCCGATACGGAACTGGATGCGGAAGATCTGAAGAAACTGGTCGTCCTGTTCAAGGAGAAATACAAGGAAACGCTGGGGCAGGAATTCCCGAGCGATCCTGTGGAACTTCTGTGGGGCGCGATTGGGGCGGTCTTTGGTTCCTGGATGAACCACCGGGCCATCGTGTACCGCAAACTCAACAACATTCCGGCGGACTGGGGCACTGCGGTCAACGTGCAGGCAATGGTCTTCGGCAACATGGGTGATGACTGCGCCACCGGCGTTGCCTTTACCCGCAATCCCGCCACCGGCGAGAAATATTTCTACGGCGAATTTTTGATCAACGCCCAGGGCGAGGACGTGGTGGCCGGCATTCGTACTCCGCAGCCGATCAACAAGGAGGGCGGCGCAAGCGATCTGCCCTCGCTGCAGGAAGTTATGCCGGAGAGCTACGATCAGCTGGTGAAGATCAAGGATCTGCTGGAAAAACACTATCGCGACATGCAGGACATCGAGTTCACCATCGAAAAGAAGAAACTGTTCATGCTGCAGACCCGTAACGGTAAACGGACCGCCCGGGCCGCCATCAAGGTGGCGGTGGATATGGTGAAGGAGGGTCTGATCTCCGAGAAGGAAGCCGTCCTGCGGGTGTCCCCCAGCCAGTTGGGCCAGCTGCTGCATCCCTCGCTGGATCCCAAGGCGCCCAAGGAAGTTATCGCCAAGGGACTGCCCGCCTCTCCGGGAGCAGCCAGCGGCGCGATAGTCTTTTCCGCGGAGGATGCGGAAGCCGCGGCGGCAGAGAAGCGGAAAGTGGTTCTGGTGCGTTTGGAGACCAGCCCGGAAGATATCCACGGCATGGATGCGGCCCAGGGCATTCTGACGGCGCGCGGCGGCATGACCTCGCATGCGGCGGTGGTAACCCGCGGCATGGGCAAGTGCTGCGTGGTTGGATGCAGCGACATCAAGGTGGACTATCAGAAGAAACAGTTTAGCAACCGCCAGGGCGAAATTTTCAAGGAAGGCGACATCATTACGCTCAATGGCTCGACCGGCGAAGTTATGCGGGGCGCGGTTCCCACCATTCAGCCGGATATTAGCGGCGATTTCGCCACGCTCATGGGATGGGTGGACAAGTACAAGAAACTGGGCGTCCGTGCCAACGCCGATACGCCGAAGGATGCCCGGGTGGCCCGTAATTTCGGCGCCGACGGCATTGGACTGGTGCGCACCGAGCACATGTTCTTCCAGGGTGAGCGGATCCGCGCCATGCGCGAGATGATCATGGCCGAGGATATCGAGGGACGCCAGAAGGCACTGGCCAAGATCCTGCCGATGCAGCGTCAGGATTACTACGACATTTTCGTGGAAATGAAGGATCTTCCGGTCATGATCCGGTTGCTGGATCCGCCGCTGAACGAGTTCCTGCCGCAGGAAGAGCGCGAAATGGCGGAACTGGCGGATATCATGGGCATGCCTCTGCCCAAGGTGAAAGCCATCGCGGAGCATCTGCATGAGAACAACCCGATGCTGGGACACCGTGGCTGCCGTTTGGGCATGACCTTCCCCGAAATTTACGACATGCAGGTACAGGCGATCATTGAAGCCGCCTGTGAGCTGACCCGTGACAAGGGCTTTAACGTGGTTCCGGAGATCATGATGCCGCTGGTTGCGACCTATAACGAAATGCATTTGCTGAAAGAACGGGCGGACAAGGTTGCCGCCGAGGTTATGGAGCGCCTGGGCGTCAAGATCAAGTACATGGTGGGCGCCTGCGTGGAGCTGCCCCGTACCTGCCTTATCGCGGATCGCATCGCTGAAGATGCCGAGTTCTTCTCCTTCGGCACCAATGACCTGACCCAGACGACCTATGGCCTCTCCCGCGACGATTCGGGCGATTTCCTGCCCTTCTATGTCGAGCACAACCTCTATGAACACAATCCGTTTATCAGCATCGATCAGACGGGTGTGGGCGAAATGGTCAAAATCGGCTGCGAGCGTGGACGCAAGACCCGCCCCAACCTCAAGATCGGCATTTGCGGCGAGCATGGCGGCGAGCCTGAAAGCATCAAGTTCTTCCATCGCATTGGCCTGAACTATGTTTCCTGTTCGCCGTTCAGGGTTCCGGTGGCCCGTTTGGCGGCAGCCCATGGCGCACTGGAAGAAGAGATGAAAAAGGGCTAGGAAAATTTGAACCGGAAAACAGGAAGAACAACGATGAAACAAACCATGAAATGCAATCTGAGTGCCGCTGCGCGCGCGGCCGCGGGGGCGGCCGCTTGCCAGGGGGTACTCTGTCATCAGGTTTGACGTTGGTTGAGGATCGTTGAATTCCACAAGGCCATGGGCAGAGTGCCCATGGCCTTGTTCTTTTGTTTGGACAGACAAGACTAGAAAAGGGATGAAGCGTTATGCGAAACAACATAGTACATGCGGGCGCCCAGGAACTGACCTACGAGATCCGCGCCATTGTCGCGATCGCGGAGAAGCTCAACAAACTCGGCATGAAAACCAATATGGAAAATATTGGCGACCCGGTGGCCAAGGGAGAGAAGATCCCGATGTGGATGAAAAAGATCGTCGCCGATCTGGCCATGCAGGACAGTTCCTATGCCTACAGCGCTACCAAGGGCGTATTGGAAACCCGTGAATTTCTTGCTGAAATGACCAACAAACGAGGGAAAACCCAGATTTCCGCCGATGATATTACCTTCTTCAACGGTCTGGGCGATGCCATCCAGAAGGTGTACGGTCTTTTGCGGCACGAGGCACGGGTTATCGGTCCTTCGCCGACCTACTCCACCCATTCCTCCGCGGAGGGCTCCCATGCGGGGCAGAAACCGGTTTCCTACCGGCTGGATCCGGACAATATGTGGTATCCCGATCTGGATGATCTGTACCTGTCCGTCAAGTACAACCCTTCCATTTCCGGCATTTTGATCATCAATCCCGACAATCCCACCGGCGCCGTCTATCCGGAGCGGATTTTGCGTGAAATTATCAATATTGCCAAGGAATTCGATCTGTTTATCGTTGTGGACGAAATCTACCGCAACCTGATCTACAACGGCCAGGCCACCCGTCCCATTTCCGATCTGATCGACGGCTTGCCCGCCATAGCCATGCGCGGCATCAGCAAGGACTTTCCCTGGCCGGGTTCGCGCTGTGGCTGGATAGAGGTATACAATGCGAAGGATAACCCGATATTCCAGCGTTATATTCAGAGCATTGTCAACTCCAAGATGGTGGAAGTCTGCTCCACCACGTTGCCGCAGAAGGCCATACCGCTGATCATGAGTCATCCGGAATATCCGGTGTATCTTGCGGAACGGCGCAGCTGGTATGAACGCGCCTCGAACATCGCCTACGATATTTTCCGGAAAGTGCCCGGCCTCAAGGTCAACCGCACCAACGGCGCGTTTTACATGAGCGTGGTTTTTGAAAATGGCAGACTGGGAGAGCATCAGACCCTGCCGATCCGCAATCCGGATGTGCGTGCTCTGGTGGAGGATCTGGTGGCCCAGCCGGGAGTTGCTCTTGACAAGCGTTTTGTTTATTATCTTTTGGGTTCGACCGGGATATGTGTTGTCCCTTTGTCGTCATTCTGCACACCCATGCAGGGCTTCAGGGTGACGCTGCTGGAGCACAACGAAAAGGAATTTACACGGGTGTTCAATACCATCGCGGAATCGATAACTGCCTATCTCAACTCCTGACAGAGGTTGGGGCGGGAGATATTTTTTCCGTGGAAGCATGCTTTTTGGATGTGATGCATGGAAATTCCTCGTCATATCGCCATTATCATGGATGGCAATGGCCGGTGGGCACAGCGGCGTCTGTTGCCAAGGGCTGCGGGACATCGTGAAGGAGCCAAGACCGTACGGCGGATTGTGGAAGCCTGTTGTCGTCTGGGAGTGGGTTGGCTGACGCTTTACGCGTTCAGCACGGAAAACTGGAAACGGCCCCAGGCCGAAGTGGATGCGCTCATGGCGCTGTTAAGCCGATTTCTCGTTGCGGAAACTCCCGATATGATTGCCAATGGCATTTGCCTGCGGGTGATAGGCGACCAGGCACGGCTCCCGGCGAGCGTGTGCAGGAATCTGAAAGAATCCTGCGAAGCGACAGCCGGCGGCAAATCCCTGATACTGACGCTTGCCCTTTCCTATGGTGGGCGCGATGAAATTGTACGCGCGGCGCGCAAACTCGCTGCCGAGGTCCAGGCGGGCCGGCTTGCGCCGGATGGGATCAACGAGGCGGTTTTCGCCGAAGCCCTGGATTCTGCCGCCTGTCCGGACCCGGATCTGCTGATCCGCACCGGTGGCGAGCAGCGTATCAGCAATTTTTTGCTTTGGCAGATGGCCTATGGCGAAATGGTGTTCACCACCACGCTGTGGCCCGATTTTGACGAAACGGATCTGCGTGCCGCCTGTGAGGAGTTTTCCCGGCGCAGTCGCCGCTTTGGCCGGGTATCGGCATAATGAAAATTCAATGTTGGGTTCAAAAGGTTTGTGCGGGAGGTGAAGCGTTATTAAACAGCGTCTTGTGACCGCAGCGGTAGGCTTGCCGCTGTTGGCGATGTTGATAGGTTTTGCGCCCCCATTCTGGTTTGCGGTAGCGGTTATGGTTTTGGCCGCTTGGGGGCTTTTCGAGTTTTATGCCATTTGTCTGCCGAAGCGCAGAACAGTGGAAAAAACGCTGGCGATACTGGCCGGCGCCCTGCTCACCTGGCTTCCCCTTTGGCAAAATGGGGGAGGGGCGCGGCTGGTTTGGGTAGGAACCTTCTACTTCTTTGCGCTGGTCATCCTGTTTCACTTTCAGGATCTGCGCATTGCGATGGCGGATTTTGCACTTCTGATCTGCGGCCTCTTTTATATCCCGCTCCTGTTGGGTTATCTGAATCTGCTGATGAAACTGCCGCAGGGGCGTTGCTGGATTTTTCTTACCTTGATGGCCATTATGGCCAACGACTCCCTGGCTTACTTTGCGGGAAGCAGGTGGGGGCGTCATCCGCTGTACCCGGCAATTAGCGCGAAAAAGACGTGGGAAGGTTTGGCGGGCGGTCTGGCCGGCAGCCTGATCGGCGTGTTGCTGGCCAAATGCGCTTTCCTGCCGGTTTTGTCCTTTTCCTCTGCCCTGCTGCTTGCGGTGATATTGGGTTTTGTCGGTCCTTTGGGCGATCTGTTTGAATCGATGCTGAAGCGAAGTTATGGGGTCAAGGATTCCGGTTGCGGCATTCCCGGTCATGGCGGTCTGCTGGATCGCCTGGACAGTCTGCTGTTTGCCTTTCCGGCGGTTTACTCTTTTTGCATGTGGCACGTTCTTTCCTAGGAAAGGCGTGCTCCGCATGGATGTACTTTTTTTCTGATGAAGAGATACTCATGAAAAATCTGGTTCTCCTTGGCAGTACCGGCTCCATTGGGGTTTCGACATTGGAAATAGTGGCGGCCTATCCGGAGCGTTTCCGGATACTGGCCCTGACCGGCAATTACAATGTGGATGCGCTTGCGCAGCAGGTCCGGCGCTTTTCCCCGCGGCTGGTTGCGGTGCCGGATGCGGCCCGGGCGCAGGTCTTGAGAGAACTGGTACCGGATCGGAATGTGGAGGTGCTTTCCGGTCTCCAGGGGCTGCGGGCCTGTGCCGCGCTTGCGGAAGCGGATCTCGTGGTTTCCGCGATTACGGGATTTGCCGGTTTGGAACCGACATTGGCCGCCATTGAGGCGGGCCATGATGTGGCGCTGGCCAACAAGGAGACGCTGGTGGCGGCAGGCGCCCTGGTCACAAGCCGGGCACGGGCGCTTGGAGTGCGCATTTATCCGGTGGACAGTGAACATTCCGCCATTTTTCAGGCCCTGCAGGGTCAGCGGGAAGCACAGGTGCGGCGCCTGATCCTGACAGCATCCGGTGGGCCCTTTTATCAGTCCTCGCCCGAAGAAATTGAACGGGCGACGCCCGAGGCGGCGCTCAACCATCCCCGCTGGCGTATGGGCAAGAAGGTGACGATAGATTCCGCCACGATGATGAACAAGGGTCTGGAAGTCATAGAGGCGCATTGGCTGTTCAATATGCCGGAGGAGAAAATCGCCGTGCAGATCCATCCCCAGAGCGTCGTTCATTCGATGGTGGAATATGTGGATGGGGCGCTTATCGCGCAAATGGGGGTGCCGGACATGAAGATCCCCATTGCCTATGCGCTGGCCTTTCCGGAACGGCTGGCACTGGATTTGCCGCCGCTGGATCTCTGCACTTTGGGCTCGCTGACCTTTGCCGCTCCGGATGACAGGCGTTTCCCCTGTTTGTCCATCGCGCGCGAGGCCTTGCGGCAGGGCGGGACGGTGCCTGCGGTCATGAACGCGGCCAACGAGGTCGCGGTGGCCTGCTTCCTCAACAGGACCATCCAGTTTGGGCAAATTGCGGAAGTTATCCGTGCAACGCTGGAACAGCACAGTCCGTGCGCGGTAACGGATCTGGAGACGGTTATAGAGGCGGATCGTAGAGGGAGGCAAATAGCCCGGCGGATGGCTGCCGCGAAGGAGAATGCGCAATGACGATACTTGCCGGAATCCTTATGCTGGGCATTTTGGTGTTTGTCCATGAGTTTGGGCATTTCTGCATAGCCAAGCTGATGAATGTCAAGGTGCTGGCCTTTTCCCTGGGCTTTGGCCCCCGTTTGCTGGCGTGGCGCTGGGGAGAAACGGAGTACCGGCTGTGCGCCATTCCGTTGGGCGGTTATGTCCAGATGTTGGGTGAAAATCCCGATGAGGAGGAAGACGAGAACGAAGAAGACGAAGTGTTGCAGCCTGGCGATGAAGAACGTTCATTCGCGAAAAAATCCCCTTGGCAACGCATCGCGATTGTGATTGCCGGGCCGGCCATGAACTTGCTGCTGCCGCTTTTTCTGCTGTCGCTGGCCTACTGGATCGGGGTACCGGCGCCTGCCTATCTGGAGCAGCCGCCCGTAGTCGGACACGTGAGCGGGGATTCGGAGGCGCAGAAGGCCGGTTTTCGTGCCGGAGACCGGATTGTGGCGCTGAACGGCGTTTCTGTGGACAACTGGGAAAAAACCTCCAAAATCGTTGTTGAAGAGTTGGGAAAGCCCCTGCGCTTTACCGTGCGACGCGAAAACACGGAGTTTATGCTGGAAGCCCAATCGAGCACGGATATTCTGGATGGTTTGCAGGCCTTTGGCCTTTTGCCGGAACAGGAGGCCCGTGTCGGTGCCCTGGCTCCCAACAGCGCGGCGGCGAGCGCCGGGCTGCAAGCCGGGGATCTGATTCTGAAAATCAACGATCGGCCAGTAACTTCCTGGTACGATCTGCGGCCGCTTATCCAGAATCTCCGGGAAAAACCGGGCAAATACCTCGTTGCGCGGGGCAATGAACGGCTGGAAATGACCCTTTGGGCGAAAAAGGTTGCTCAGGAGAACGGTCCTGCGCTGTATCAGATCGGGGTGGCGCCTTCGGTAGAGACCACGATACGGCGTTTTGCCCTGCCGATGGCAATGCGTGAAGGGGGCCGGCAAACCTGGGAATTGACCAAGCTGACGTTCATTTTTGTCAAAAAGTTGATAATGGGCGAAGTTTCCGCCAAAAATATTGGCGGACCGATTACCGTGGTGCAAGTGGCGGGAACCGCAGCCCGGACGGATGCGACGGGAGTCCTGACCATTCTGGCCTTTCTCAGCATCCAGCTGGGTATTCTGAATTTGCTGCCGATACCGGTGCTGGACGGTGGGCACATCCTGTTCAGCTGCTGCGAAATTGTTCTGGGGCGCCCGGTGACGCCGCGTTTCCGGGAACTTGCGCAGCGCGGTGGCCTCATATTTTTGCTGCTGCTCATGTGTCTTGCCTTTTACAATGATCTGGTTCGGTTGTTCTGGAGTGGAAATGGCTGAGAAGCTTCTGGTGGTGGATACGTCCACGCCCTGCTGTGGCATTGCGCTGGGCGACGGAGCGCGTTTGGTGGGCGAATTGCAGCTCGACAGCGGAGCCCAGCATGCGGTGCAGCTGGTGGAGGGCATTGACCTGCTGCTGCGGCGCGTCGGCTGGAAGATGCAGGATATTGAGGTTATGGCGGCGGTGGCGGGCCCCGGATCGTTTACCGGATTGAGAGTCGGACTGGCGACGGTCAAGGGTTTGGCGATGGCCTGTTCGAGACCGGTTGTGGGGGTATCCTCGCTGAAAACGTTGGCCGCGCAGCTGCCCTTTTGCCGGTGGCCGGTCTGCGCGCTTCTTGACGCCCGCAAGCGTGAAGTGTATGCGGGCCGCTTTGACTGCAGCGGCGAGTTTCCCGAAGCGCTGACACCCGAAACGGTGCTCTCTCCGGAGCGGCTGGAAATCCTGGAGGATACGGTTTTTATCGGGACGGGCGCTGTTGTGTACCGTGCGGTTCTTGAGAGCAAGGGGCAGACGAAGGCACACTTTGCGCCGGAGTCGTTGACCTCGGTACGGACGGTGCTGGCGGCAGAGCTGGCCTTGCGCGACTACCGGGCCGGGCGTTGGGTTTCTCCGGAGCGGTTGATGCCGGTCTACATACGCCCTTCGGAAGCGGAATTGGCCAGGGGCGCATAGCGCTTTGGATATAAGAATTTCTTGATGGTGGCGTTTTTTCGGTAAGCTTGGTATTAAAGAGGCAGAGAGCAGCCGTTGTTTCCGGCGGACAAACCACAAACCAAAAACAGGAGGTGCGCAATGGATGAGCAAGAAGTAATCCAGCGACTGCGGGAAGAGAATCCCCGGTATCGTAAACTGTATGAAGAGCATATTCTTTGGGAGAAGCAGTTGGCGCAGCTGGCAGGGAAACCCTACCTGACACCGCAGGAAGAAATTGAAAAAAGAAACATTCAAAAGTCGAAATTGGCCGGAAAAGACGAAATGGAACGTATTCGCAGAATGGCCAAGTTCGAGTGAAAGGCCGGGAAAAAGGTGCCCAGAGGGGTTGGTTTTGACAGAATCCTTTCGGCATCACAAGAGGGCTTGAAGAAAGTGTAAAGCGGTTATTCGGGAGGAAAGGGTTCGGGCGATGACCAATCATCATCAACCGGTCGCAAAAGAAGGGTATATATTTATAGGTCTTTTCGGCGCTGCGACGCTGGTCCTGGCGTTAGTGGGCTGGACTGTGCCTGCTTTTTTGTTGTTGGCGCTGACGCTGTTTACCGTTTATTTTTTCCGCAATCCGGAGCGCCATGCTTCCCAGGACCCCAATGCCGTGATTTCTCCGGCGGATGGCCGGGTGGTCTTTGTCGGAGAAGTGGAAGAGACGCGTTTTGTGCACACCCGCATGCTCAAGGTGAGCGTGTTCATGTCGGTTTTCAATGTGCATGTTAATCGGGTGCCGTTTGCGGGCAAGGTCGTCGATCTGTTTCATGAAAAGGGAAGTTTTCTCAATGCCGCACTGGACAAGGCCAGTGAGTGCAACGAATGTTGCGGCATGCTGATGGAAACCTCTTCGGGCCAGCGTTTTCTGGTTGTGCAGGTAGCCGGTTTGATTGCCCGGCGGATCGTCTGTTATCCGCATATCGGCATGACCCTGGAAAAGGGGATGCGGTATGGCCTGATCCGTTTCGGTTCGCGGGTGGATCTGTATCTGCCTCCGAACTGGCAGATCAACGTACGGACTGGCGACAAGGTGGTCGGCGGCGAAACTCTTATAGGATATGCTGAAAGTGAAGAATCCTCTGTTTGAGCATCCGGAACGTTTGGAAACCCTGCGCAAGGGTGTGTACATTATTCCCAATTTGGTGACGACCGGCAGTCTGTTCGCCGGTTTCTACGGAATTGTTGCCACCATCAACGGTGATTACCGTACCGCATCCTGGTTTATCCTTGTTTCGGGAATTTTTGATGCCCTGGATGGCAAGGTGGCGCGGCTGACGGGAACAACCAGCCGCTTTGGCATCGAATACGATTCCCTGGCGGATCTGGTAGCCTTTGGTGTGGCTCCGGCCCTGCTGATTTACAATTGGGCGCTGCGCCCCTATGGCAAGATCGGCTGGCTGGCGGCATTTCTCTATGTGGTGTGCGGTGCGTTGCGGCTGGCGCGTTTCAATGTGCAGGTCCCTTTTGTGGAGTCCCGCCGGTTTGTTGGTCTGCCCATACCGGCCGCAGCTTCGACACTGTCGTCATGTGTGCTGTTGTTCTACTATCTGGGCGGTTCGGGAACCGTGAAGATGGTATCGGTGCTGATCCTCATTTACCTGCTGGCCTTTTTGATGATCAGCAATTTCCCTTACGTTTCCTTCAAGGATCCGGAACTGCTGAAGCGGCGCCCCTTCGCGTTTCTGGTGTCGGCGATTGTCGCCATTATCGTGATAGTTGCGCGTCCGGAAATATTTATTTTCACGATTTTTGTGGTGTACATGCTGTCTGCGCCCGTACTGCATATGGCGAGATTTTTGTACTGGCGGCGCAAACCGGCGCCAAAGAAATCGGAATGAATTTTTTGCTCCGGGAACAGCCGTTTGTCCTCTTGGCTCATGAGGGGGGATTCGCCAAAGAAAAATTAAAAAATTTTGAAAGAATTTGACAACATCGATATTTTTTGTCTATAAAACGTCAGTTTGGGGTACGTACGGGGAGCAGGGGAAATCAAAATTCAACATGTAAACGGAGTTTGGCATGACAGAAATGTTTATCATTCTGGTAAGTACGATCTTGGTTAATAACTTTGTTCTGGGGCAGTTTTTGGGCTTGTGCCCGTTTATGGGTGTGTCCAAAAAACTTGATACAGCCATTGGCATGGGGGCGGCTGTGACCTTTGTCATGGCTGTTGCCGCCATGGTCACATGGGTGATCCAGTATTTTGTCCTGGCAAAATTCGGGATCGAATATCTTCAGACCATTGCGTTTATTCTGGTTATTGCCTTCTTGGTCCAGTTGGTCGAGATGATAATCCAGAAAACCAGTCCGGTGCTTTATCAGGCTCTTGGTATTTTCCTTCCGCTGATTACAACGAACTGTGCAGTTTTGGGTCTGGCCGTTCTGAATATTCAGAAAGGCCATTCATTTTTGCAGAGCATTCTGTTTGCCATTGGAGCGGCGCTTGGTTTTGCCCTGGCAATGATTCTGATGGCCGGTATTCGCGAGAAGGTTGATGTTGGTCCCGTTCCCAAATGTTTCCAGGGCTTGCCGATAGCCTTTATTACAGCCGGTCTTATGTCACTGGCCTTTATGGGGTTTGCAGGACTGATCAAAGGTTGATGGCTTTGGTAGGGGGAGTTTAACGGCTATTTAAGAAAAGGAAAAACCACAATGATTGCAGCGGTTATAAGTCTTGGCGGTATCGGTTTTTTGGCGGCGGTGATTCTGGGGTTTGCGGCGAAGAAATTTGCAGTTGAAGTAGATCCCCGGGAAGAGGAGATTGCAGGAAATCTCCCGGGAGCTAACTGTGGTGCGTGTGGGTACGCCGGATGCGGTGGTTATGCAAAAGCAGTAGTGGCAGGAAGCGCTCCTCCCAATCTCTGTACCCCCGGCGGTGCAGGAGCTGTCGCAATGATTGCCCGGGTGATGGGTGTTGAGGCGACGGCATCGGAGCCGACGGTTGCGGTGATCTGCTGCCAGGGAGACAACACGCGCGCCCAGGATAAATACAAATATGTCGGCGTCCATGATTGCAGAACCGCTCAGGCGCTTGCCGGCGGACCCAAAGCTTGTCCGAGCGGCTGTCTCGGATTGGGAACCTGTGTTGCGGCCTGTGCTTTTGGCGCTCTTTCGATCTCCCCGGAAGGTCTGGCGGTTGTGGATCGCGAGAAATGTGTTGGATGTAAAAAATGTACGACGGTATGTCCTCGCAATGTCATCAAGATGGTTCCCAAGTCCGCCACGGTTCAGGTACTGTGCAACAGTCATGACAAGGGCGCAGTAATAAAATCCTATTGCCAGGTTGGTTGTATCGGTTGCCAGATCTGCAAGAAGACGGCGGAAGATGTGTATGCTGTTGATAATTTCCTGGCTTCGGTGAAGAATGAAAGCTACGATCAGGAGAAAGCTGTCGCCGGAATGCTCAAATGCCCGGCGAAGTGTATCCATGATCTTGCTGCTGCCGGAACCCCTCAGGAAGAGAAAACTGAAGAAAAAGCTTAATAATAATAAACCAATAAAGTGAGGCACACGTGCAAGTGCAACAAGTAAAAGAGAGGAGCAAAGCGTTCGTAAACCTTTTTCGTCAACATAAGGGAATGAACATGGAGTTAAAAACATTTAAAGGGGGGCTGCATCCCCCAGACAACAAGAGATGGTCAGAGAAGAAGGCAATAGAAGTTTGTCCTGTGGCTGAAGGAGATGAGCTGGTTATTCATCTTTCCCAGCATATTGGCGCGCCGGCAGAAGCGTGCGTGCAAAAAGGGGACAAG
>JAILGY010000028.1:0-7553 GCA_024696325.1 bacterium
TCCCTGGGCGCGCAACTGCCCGCAGGCGGCCAGAATGTCCGCCCCCTTGGAAGCACGCCGCACCGCCACCAAGCCACGGTCGAGCAATGAAGTCTGAAAGGCCTCAATGCGTGCCTCTTCCGGACGGCGAAACGGGCTTCCCGGATACTCGTTGAAGGGAATAAGATTGATCTTAGCCTTGACACCGTGCAGCAGCCGCACCAGCTGCCGCGCATCCTGCGGAGAATCGTTGACCCCGCGCAGCAGGATATACTCGAAGGTGATGCGCTGGCGATCCTTCAGCGGGAAGGCCTTGCAGGCCGCCATCAGTTTTTCAAGCGGATAGCGGCGGTTGATGGGCATCAGCTGATCCCGCAGGGCATCATTTGCGGCATTGAGCGACACCGCCAGCGAAGTGTCGGAACAGGATCCCAGCCGGAGAATTTCCGGCACCAGTCCGCTGGTCGAAACCGTCAGTTTGCGGGAACTGAAGTTGAAACCCTCATCCATCCGCAAGATCTTCAGCGCCTTGACCAGATTGTCGAAATTGGCCAGCGGCTCCCCCATCCCCATGAAAACCAGATTGTTGACCGGCGCTTCCTCCATCACCGCACAGACCTGGCCGACAATCTCCGCGGCCGTCAGGTTACGCTTGAGCCCCATCGTGCCGGTCAGGCAGAAGGCGCAGCCCATGGCGCAGCCCACCTGGCTGGAAACACAGAGCGTTGCGCGCTCCTTGTCCATGGGAATGCGCACCGCCTCGATATGTTCACCATCGGCAAGCGCCAGCAGATACTTGCGGGTGCCGTCCACGCTTTCCTGAACCCGGGCAATGGCGGGCAGTGAAATTTCCGCCACCTGCGCCAAATCCCGCCGGAAGTCCAGCGCCAGCGTGGTCATGGCATCAAAGGAGCGCGCGCCGTGCCGGTAGATCCACTGCGCGATCTGGCGGGCGCGAAAGCGCTTGCCGCCCAAATCAGCCACCAGCGCAGTCAGTTCATCCAGCGTCAGGCCGACAAGATTGATTTTGTCCGTTGCCATAAAAGAGCTTTCCCCTCTCGCTTCACCCGGATCCCCTTCCGGAAGGAATCCATTGCTTAAAGTTTAAAGTATAGCCTACCCCGATTTAAGGAGCCACTGCAGACCGCTCCAAAATTCCCGGGAAAATATATAGCCCCGGCAAGCCAAAACCTGCCGGGGCTACTGAGTTTCATATTGAAAGATACGTTCCTATTCCAACCCTCTTATTTCGGGGAAACGTCCTGCCCCTTTTCAGAAGGCGCAGCATCCGTCCCCTCCGCGGGGCCGGCAGCCGCCACATTTGCCTCTTCCCGGACACTCTCTTTCCAAAAATCTTCGGTTTCCCACTCCAGTCCAATCTCCCTCGTCATGCGGCGGGATTCCTCAAGGGGCATTGGCCGTGCGAAGTAGAAGCCCTGCGCGTAGTCGCAGCCAATCTTTTTCAGGAATTCCAGATGCTCCTTGGTTTCAACACCTTCCTGAAGCGCCTTGACACCGAGGGCACGCGCGCTCTGCACAATATTGTGGATGAGGCTGGCAGCTTGCGGATGCTCATCGTAGGTCCGCAGGAAATCCATGTCGAGCTTCAGTACATCAAAATTATAACTGAGCAGACTGTTGAGTGACGAGTAGCCACTGCCGAAATCGTCAATCCAGACATGGTAACCAACATCGCGGAACTGCTCCAGTTCCCGCCGCAGATGCAGGTAATCGTTGTTCATTGCACTTTCTGTAATCTCTATGTGCAGCAAGTTGCGGGGGATATTGTAGTGCGTACACGTTTGCTCAATTATTTCAAAGATGTTGCAGAGTTTGAAATCAAGCCTCGACAGATTTATCGACATGGGCACAACCGGCTCGTTTTTGTCCAGCAACCCTCTCAAATCTTCGCAAACCTTCTTTACAACAAAGATATCGACCTTGTGAACCAGGTGGAATTCCTCAAGCGTTATGATGAAATCTCCCGGCGGGAGGAAACCTTTCTCGGGATCAATCCAGCGTACAAGCGCCTCATACGCGCAGATCCTGCCGGTTTTCACACGGATGATCGGCTGGTAATAGACACGGAGGTAGTTGTTTTCGATTGCCTTGTCTATGGTATTGACAACATGTTTCTGAAGGCGCAGACGCTCATTGAGTGAGGAGTCATACATGCCGTATATTTTGTCGTAACGTTTCTTCACCGTATTGCAGGCAAGGCGTGCACGATCGCAGGCGGTCCGCACTTCGTCGCAGCTGTCTTCGAGTTTGTAAATGCCGGCCTTGACTTCAATATGGACGCTCCCGTAAACGACTGCCATCTGTTTGTGAACGTTTTCAACGTTCACGACCACATCGGGCGAGGTCGTGCACACAACGAAATGGTCGCCGTCAAACCGTGCCACATGAGCATCCGGGAATTCCTTGAGCAGGGTTTTCGCCATCTGGCACAGCACAGCATCACCGCGCTCGAAACCCTGCTCTTCGTTGAACACCTTGAAGTGCGCAATATCAAAGTAGATAAAAAACGCATTGGTGTTTTCGGTCTTAAATATGGTTTTCTGGACATTCTCGTAAAACGAACGCCGGTTCATAAGGCCGGTCAGCCGGTCCAGATTCTGCATCTCGGAAAGGATTGCCGTTTCGGCAACGCTGTTGCTGTCGCGGTTAAAGTACTCGTCCTGACCTACGTCAACGATATAGACGTAAAAAAATTTCTGTTTCTCCTTGCCATGCAGAAGATGACCAAAATCCTCAATATAACGGGTTTCCCCCTGCTTGGTCAAAATGCGGTAGCGCACATAGTCGTGTATCTTCTCGCTTGAAAACGTTTGGGCGTGGATGTCATTTTCAACTTTTTCAAGATCATCCGGATGCACCATGCCTTTAAAGCTGTTGCCGGTGAATTCGCGGAATTCGGCTATGGTCTTGCAACCAAACAGCTCAATGACGTTTTGATCCGCAAAGTAAATCTCCTCGTCACCTTGCGCATTGTAGATAAAAAAGCCCCCCGGCAAACCCGTTGGGATATAGTTTTCATCCGGCCTCAGTGTAACCTGCCCCGTGTTCTTGTCCTCCGACATGGCGTACTCCGTTTATCCGTCCTGTCAAAAAAAAATAAACTGCCTGCCAATAAAGAAGATGCTTTTCCTCCCTTTATCCCGAAGATATGACATTTTTTGCCACCAAGGGAGTGTGTATTATATATGAATGTTTCTTATTAATACCACTAAAAAAAGCTCTCCGGATTTTGGACCCCTGATTTTGAACAGGTGACATTTCATCGCTCACGTCACATGCCGGGGAAGAGCCTTTTTCCTCCTACTGCATTCTTCTTCTCTTCGAGAGCTTTCCTCTTCTGATTGAGAGGATGAAGCGGTGTGTCCCAGCCATCTTCCACACAGGCATACTTGTCCACCGGGAAGGTATCGTCGGAATCGGCGGACAGGCAGTAGGGGCCCTCACCTTCCTCGCCGATATTCAGGAAAATCCTCCAGACATAACCGGTATCCCGATCGTAGGAATTGGCGTTGGCGATCACGATATCCGTTTTTCCATCGCCGTTCATGTCGATATAGTTGACCCGTACGCTCCCTTCCACCTTGTAGAAAAGAAATTCCTTCTCCCTGTTCACATATTCGGTATAGCTTGCGCGGATCTCCTGCTCGTTTTTGAGGATCAGCTGCTCCGCGCAGACATTGCCGCACAGAATCGCCAGTACGAATATTCCGGATATCCCAAACAGTTTTCCTCTCATGATTCGTTCTCCACCTTATAAAAAACAAACGAAAAGGCGCGCCCCCGTTTTCCATCGCAGTGCGCCCAAACCCGCCCAACATTCCTGCTCAGTCTTGCCTGGAGGGATCCGTCATGAAGTCCATGCGTTCCAGCAGCAGCCGCCCAACCCTCCGGGGATGCTCAACACCGGGTACCGAGCCGGTGAAAACCGCCGCTCCGACAATCTGGCGATCGCTTCGGGCCTCGCCGGTAAAGCGAATCGGCACGCCCCACATGGCATGGAAAAAGACCGGATCGCCGGCATATCTTCCGGCATAGAGCGCCACATGCCCCTTGCGCCCAACCAGATGCAGAAAAGGAACGCCCCGCTCAAGCAGCCGCGTTTTCTTGTTCGCCAGTCCCAGCCCGGCCAGCTTCTCAACCCGTCCGGAACGCGCCTGGGCGTAGGAATTGCGCGGCAGCCAGATGCCGAACGGCGTGAAGTAATCCCGCATCAGCGCGGAACAGTCCCGGTTGCGGTAGAGCCCTCCCCAGCCATAGGGCTGCCCCTGAAGGCTGTCAATAATGCTGGCGACATTGGCGCCGTTCATTGGCACCGGAAAGGATGCTATCCTTTCACGAACTTCCGTCAGCACCACACCGGCGTCACGCCGCACCGGAAACAGGGTCTTGCCGCCGCGCACCGGCAGCAGCATGCCGACGCGTCCCTCGCCCACCACCGTGCCGTCGGCGGCATGAAACAGCTGATGATCGGCAGTTACCGCGCCCTTCTGTTCTTTCATGAAGATCGACATCTCGCGGGAAGAGATCGGCGCGACATCGCAGGCTTCCACCCAGCCGAACACAAAACCGCTCCCCACAAACACCCACAGTCCGTCACGGGAAGTATGGAGAATCCGGATAGGCGTTCCCGGCCACAGCAGCGATTCCTGCAGCAGATCAAAGGGGAAACCGTCGGGCCCGCTTGCCGCCTTGAACAGCGGACGGATGGTGGGAAGGGTACGCAGATTGACCGTGCGGTAGGTCAGGGCACAGGTGGAACGGGAGGGAAATGTCTCCAGAGCCGCGTTGTCTGCCACCCAGGCCAGAAAAGCCGATCCCAATGGCCGCAGATTTTCGCCCAGCCCCCGGCTCCTGGTCAGATTGCGGTAGCGGGTTTGCAGATCATGACGGGGGACCGCCCGGAAATTGCTCTTCCACGGTGAAAAAAAGTTTTCCAGGTAACGCCGGGCGAGAACCGTTTGCCGATCCTGGGAGAGCACGGTGGTCTGCGGAGAAATATAGCGCGCGGCACTCTGCGGAAAAGTCCGCAAATCTTTGGGCAGGTCCTCCGATGGCATCGGTTCTGTCGGATAGGGAATCCGGTTCGCAGGCGGGGTCGACTGGCTACAGGCCGTTATCAGCAATCCCAGAAGAACAACGCAAGGCCACCATCTTTTTCCCCACACAGATATCATTCCTTCTCCTCCAGATAGTATTTGTACATTCCGAAACAGGCGCCCGGAATACTGCCAAAACCATGCCCTAAAATCCACCGGGATTTTTTGGAAAAAAACCGGCATATGTGTTTAAATAAAGCTCCCTGGTGCGGTTGTTTGTCCGCCTCAACCTCCACTTTTCAAAAAATCGCAAAGGAGATGTCCGAATTATGTACTTCTGGTGCACACGATGCCACAAAGTTTTTGAATCGGCCGAAGATTATCCAATGGACTGCTATTTTGGCTGCGGCGCGGGGATCTACGATCTGAGACGATGGGAAAAAGTCCGGGAGAAAAATCCCGACCTGCCCGAAATTCCCCGCATCAAGGAACGTTACGATCAGATTAAAGAGTAGCCGCATCTCTAATGGGATCGTGCAAACACCGGTATTTGTCAAAGAAAAGCGTTCTGCCTGCGGAAACACGGGTTTTTCCGCAGGCAGAACCCTGTTTTAAAATAACAACTTTTTGGTTCCTTCTCACATAATAAGGATTTCCATGAACCATTCCCCTCTTCCACAAACAACCGTCACTCCCCTGGGAAACATCATGTTGTTTGCCGGAGGCACCCTGGCCGCGGCCGCGGCCGCCTGGAGCGCCGCTCTGGGACGCCACTGGTTCAGCGTACCGGCATGTGCCCTCTGCACAGCGGCCGCACTGGCCTGTTTCCGGCAGCTGTTTACCCAAAAACGTCCCACGAAGAACGAACTGTGTCACCACCTGCTGGCGGCGATCCTGCTGGCATTGGCGGTTGATCCCCAGATGGTCATCTGGCAGGTGCCCAAAGTCTGGCCGGAAGTTCTGCGAATCACCAGCCTCACGGGCGGTTTTCTGATCCTCTGCCTGGTGCTGAACACGCTGCGCCACACAATTACAAGCGCCGACACGCCGCATCCGCTGGAGACGCTGGCCATTCTTGTCAGCCCGGTGCTCTTCAACAGCCTGCTGATGCTCAGCACTCCCGATCAGGTGGCAAAACTGGGCGCCTTGTGGGGAGCCTCCGGCCTATGCGCCCTGATCTTGGGAAGGACGATTATTCTTGCCCTGTTCAATGAAGTGGTGGGGCAACTGCTCAGCCTGCTGATCATTCGGCGGCCAATCCGCGAGTTCCGCCTGCATGCGCTGCTTCTCGGCGCGGCGCTTCTGGCCGCGGTTTCACCGGAATGCGCGCTGCTGGGATCGTCGTCCCAACTTGCGGCCTGGCCCAAACTTGCGGCCATACCGGCGGCCATCGGCGCTTCCATGCTGTCGCAAGCGGGTCTGTGGGCGCAAACCTTTCTGCTGACCGGCCTCATCATGGATGTTTTCCACCACAAGAAGCCGACCACCTACTGGGGAGAACGGCATTTCTGGTCGGGACTCGGCAAGGGAGCGGTCTATGCACTGCTCTTTCTGGGACTGATTCAGGTTATGGCGCTGTTTGTCCAGGTGCCGCTTCTGAACTCCATTTTAACGTTCTGCCCCATTCCCTGCGCAGCCGTGCTCGGCGCCCTGTCGTTTCCATTTTTCCAGACCATTGTCGAGAGCTTTGATGGAAGCGAGGCTTTTCACCGGCGTGTACGCCGCAACTATCGCGACTGGTCGGGAATGGCGCGCGGTGCGGTCGTGGGTGCTGGGATTGCGCTGGCGGTACTGGTGCGCCTTCCGTCCGCATCCAGTTTCGGACGTTTTCTGTTCGGGGCAATCGTGGGCATTGCAGCCTACACCGGAGTCAACCTGCTCCGCGATCTGTTGCGGATCCGGCGGAAAGACCGCAGCAATCTGCAAACCTGGCGTCTGTACGCGCTGGGCGCGATTCTGGGAGGATGCGCCGGCGGCGGACTCGCCTGGTATGTGGACGCCGCCCAAATTCAGGTGCTTGTGGCAAAATTCTTCAAGTATACCGCGCTGTTCTATCCCCAGGCCGGCATGGCGGTGGAAGACTATGTCATTTACCCGCTCTTCAGCAAATGGGGCGCCGTCAATCTGGGAGCCTCTCCCGGAGCGGTGCGTCTCTTCTACAACGAGGCTCTCTCGGGCGTTATCAACTGGTCGCTGGCGGCGCCGCTCTTCAGCGTCAACATCGTCCTGCTCAACTCGCTTCTGCAGCGCAGTCTGGCTCCGCTGAAAGGGCTGTTCACCCGCGACGGCATCATCGGCGTGGTGGAACAGACCTTGAGAGTGCTACGCTGGGGTCTGTGGATGGCGCCGGTCATCTACTCGTTCCTGCGCATGGCACCGGATCCTACCTGGTACAATCAGGACGGAGCCATCCGCACCGTCATGGCCACAGTGCAGGCCTGGCTTCTGGAACCTTCCGCCTACCGCGCCTGGAGCCTCGATCTTTTTCTCAAGATGATGACCTACGACTGGCTGCGC
>JAILGY010000087.1:0-7347 GCA_024696325.1 bacterium
CCGGGCGGGGCTGACAGCGTGTTCCTGAAAGCCGGATTCGATAAGGGGCAGATAGGCCAGATCTTCGGGAAGCCCTTCCTCCGCCAGAATTTTGCGGAACAGTCCGATAAAACGTCCGGAACGTTCCAGATGTTGTTCAAAGTAGGGCGCTTCCGAAAACTTGGTGACAAATTCGTTGATGCGGGGATGACGGGCGATGGGGAGCTGGAAGTTGACATGGGGCGCGCGGTATTTGGCATTGGGAGAAAATTCCAGAAAAACATCCCGCGCGGGGTTTTGACATTCAGTCCCGATGCAGTTTGGATCGTCCGGAGCCATCTGGATGATCAACGGCGTGAAATAGCCGCTGTAACGCGCGTTACGTCCAAAAAAACGTGAATCGGCGGGATGGGCAATAAACTTGTTGACACGAGAATCACTGGCGAACTTTTCAGCGGGTATCGTTTGTGCGGCAGAGGCTTTTTCCCAAGGGCTTTTTGCGATGGTTCCCTGTTCATCATAATCGTAAAATGCCATGTTTTCTGGTGAGGTCTCGGAACGGGTAGTGGGAAGGCATCCGGCAAGAAGCATTGCCATAGGAAAAAGCAAAGCCAGGGCAAGTTTTGTCATAGGTGCACTCCAATCTTTGTAACCTTTTCCCTCCGCGGTGACTGAATTTTTTACCGCGGCGGAACGCCGCCAAGGGCGTCTTGTTCAAAAACTCCTTGTTCTTGAAAAGGGTTGGCAACAAATTGTGGTATTTTTCCCACAGCCAAACAGCATATGTAGCGGGAAGGACACTACCAAAAAGGAGGGGAAAAGGAAAGTAACTTTGGGTTAAGGTTTCGTAAAGTCAGGCCAGAAGCGGTTTTCCAGCTCTTTCATCAGCGGATGCAGCGTTTTGCTGTCACACGCTGAAACCGGGATGGCGCCGAAACGGTGGCAAAGTGTCTCCACTTCTTCCTTAGCTAAACGGTCGATTTTGTTGAAGACCAGCAAGGTGGGTTTTTCGTGAAAATTCAGTTCCCGAAGGATGTGTTCGACGGCAACAATCTGATCCTGAAAACGGGGATTGGAAATATCAACCAGATGCAGCAGGCAGTCGGCATCCTCCATTTCCTCCAGGGTTGCCCGAAAGGCTCCCAGCAGGCTTTCCGGCAGATCACGAATGAAACCGACCGTGTCGGTGATGATGACTTCACGCTCGCGCGGAAAGCGTAAACGGCGTGTGGCGGTGTCAAGCGTGGCAAAGAGACGGTCCTCGGCAAGCGTGCTGCTGCCGGTCAGCAAATTGAGCAGGGTCGATTTGCCTGCGTTGGTGTAGCCAACGATGGAGAGGATGGGAATGGATGAGGCGGCCCGTTTTCCCCGGCGCTGCACCCGCCCGCGCGAGAGCGTTTCCAGCTCCTTTTCCAAACGGGTGATGCGATCCCGCACGCGGCGGCGATCCATCTCCAGCTTGGTTTCTCCCGGTCCTCTTCCGCCGATGCCGCCCATCAGCCGAGACATGCTGGTACCATGCCCTGTCAGGCGCGGCAGAAGATATTTGAGCTGCGCCAGTTCCACCTGAACCTTCCCGTCACGGGTGTGGGCGCGGCGGGCAAAAATGTCCAGAATGAGCTGGGTGCGGTCGATGACCTTGATGTCGGCCAGTGAGGAGATCGAGCGGATCTGGCCGGGGGAAAGGTTCTGATCAAAGATCAAAAGTCCTGCGCCTGCCTGCATGGCCTGGATGATGACTTCCCGCAGTTTGCCTTCTCCCAGCAGGTAGCGCGGGTGCGGATGAGCGCTTCGCTGGGATTCACGGGCGATAACCCGTACTCCCGCTGTGCGCGCCAGCTCTTCCAGCTCGTCCAGAGAAGCGTTTTGGCTTTCGCGGCTTGCCGCACTCACGGAGATGAGCAGCGCCCGTTCGTTCTCGCTGTCAAGCGCCTCCGATCCTGCGGCGGCACGAACCAGTTCCTCTTCCTGCGCGGGAATGAATTCGCGGGGATTGAGATCGAAACGTCCAATGTCGGAAAAGGTCAGCGTTTCGGTGTTTCTCAAACGATCATTCGCGGGCAGCAGGTACGAACACCAGATCTTCCCGGGAAGACCCTCGGCCCGCATGCCGATGACCACCATCAGATCAAAGCGCAAAAGGGCGAGGTCGGTGAGATCGTCACGGCTGGGCGGGCTTTCGTCCAGATGGACATGGATGTAGCGTAGCCCCCGCAGCCCGCCGCGCCGCGCCGGCCAGTGGCTCAAGTCGGGCAGAAACAGGCCGTGTTCGTCGCCGACGATAACATGGCGCACCATTCCCTGGCGATTGGCCAGAATGCCCACCTGCCGTTTGATTTCGCAGGCAATGCCTGTAAGGAAATGGGCAAGCTCCGGGCCGATAACCCGATCCGGCGGCAAACGACGCCGGGCAATCCGTTCCAAGGCGTGGATCTGGCTGCTTTTCAGTCCGCCAATATTGCCGTTGATCATGGTCTATCCATGTTGTCTGACCTGAACCTGTGATGTGCGGTTTGCCGTAATACTTTATTTCGGTTATCCTGTATCATTGGACAGAGGCTGTGCCACGGTGTCTGCCCGCTTAAAATTAACTGTTCCATGGGGATTTTTCAATTGCTGATGCCATGCGGATTGGCCTGGACAACAACTTTTGTGGGACAATCCGCTTTCGGAGGAAAGGAAAGGTGTTATGTCGGAAGAATCGATGGCGGCTGTGGTTTTGGCGGCGGGTCGTGGCACCCGGATGAAGTCGGAGCGTGCCAAGGTGCTGCATCCTGTGTGCGGTGCGGCTTTGGGCACCTATCCGGTGCGGGCCGCGCGGGCCGCGGGGGCGGATCCGGTCTGGGTGGTGGTCGGCCACGATGGGGAGCATGTGCAGGAGGCTTTTGCTGCGGAAGGCGTTGGTTTTGTACAGCAGGAACAGCAGTTGGGAACCGGCCATGCCCTGCTGTGCGCGGAAAAGGCTTTGAAAGACTTTCGCGGATCGCTGCTGCTTTTGTGCGGTGATACGCCGCTTTTGCGCCCGGAAACGCTTATTGCGCTTGCCGGATGCCAGAGGACGGAACATGCAGCAGTCACGGTGCTCACCATGCGGCGAGCCAATCCAATAGGCTATGGCCGGATTCTTCGTGATGGGAAGGATCTGCTGGCGATTGTCGAGGAAAAGGATGCTTCCGAAAGTGAACGTAAGATAACCGAGGTCAACACCGGCATCTACGTTTTTGAGGCGCCCTGGGTCTTTGAGATGCTGCATCATCTGGACAATGCCAATGCCCAGGGGGAATACTACCTGACCGACATTGTGCGTCTGGCTCGTGAACAGGGGGCGGTGGTGCGTGCGTTGGAGCTTGCCGATCCGGATGAGGCGATGGGAGTCAACAACCGTGCCCAGCTGGCGGAAGCGGCGAAGGTTATGCAGGGGCGCATCAACTATGCCCATCAGCTTGCTGGAGTCACCATCATTGATCCCTCCTCCACCTATATTGAGGTTTCGGTGCAAATTGGCGTCGATACGGTCATCCATCCGGGTGTCCATCTTTGGGGAAAAACCGAAATTGGCCCATCCTGTCTGATTGAGCCGGGCACTGTGATCCGTGATTCGCGTCTGGCGGGGCATGTGCATGTCAAGGCGCATTCGGTCATTGAGGAGTCCGAAGTGGGGGCAAATTCCGTCATTGGCCCGATGGCGCATATGCGTCCTGGAAGTATCCTGCGCGGCGACAACAAGATCGGCAACTTTGTGGAGACCAAGAAGGTGGATATCGGACTGCACTCCAAGGCCAGCCATCTGACCTATCTGGGCGATGCGGAAATTGGCGAGGATGTCAACATCGGCTGCGGTACCATTACCTGCAACTACGATGGCGTCAACAAGCACAAAACCATCATTGAGGATGAAGTGTTTGTTGGCAGTGATACCCAGTTTGTGGCGCCGGTGCGGGTAGGACGCAACAGTTTGGTGGGCGCCGGTTCCACCATCGTGCGCGATGTGCCGCCAGACGCGCTTGCCATCTCCCGTGCAGAGCAGAAAAATGTCGAGGGTTGGCGCCTGCGGCATCCGTTGAAAAAGAAGGAGTGATGAGATACTGAAGAGTGTAATTGCGTCTTCCATTGCAGAGGAGAAGCTTTTATGGCTCTGTCTCTTGGGATTCTGTTTGGGCTGCAGGTGCTGGTGTTTGCCGCCATCGTGATGAAAGTTGGTCGCCATCGAGGGGAGGAACGCCATTTTCCACTCTATTTGTTTGTGGCGTTTTACCTCATGTTTACGGTAACAACGCTTTATGCGACGTATAACCAGATTGTGCATCACGAGTTCAGCTTCACGCTTCCCGCGGGGATTGCCATGCTGTACCTTGTGCTGTACTTCGAAAGAAAGATGAAAACATGAGCGGCAGCTGCACCGGGTGAGGCCATCTCCGACGGTTTTCGGGGTATGCGGGGGTGCTGTGGCCGCGTTCCGTTTTTGAGCCTTTTCCAGATGAGGGAGGATTTTGCGTTATGTGTGGCATTGTGGGCTATACCGGTTGTCAGGAGGCGGCGGGAATTATTCTTGAGGGGCTGCGGCGTCTGGAATACCGCGGCTACGATTCGGCAGGAATTGCGACCCTTCATGACGGGCAGGCGGAGATTCGCCGGGCCAGCGGCAAACTGCGCAATCTGGAAAAGCTCTTGCGGGAACAGCCAGTTGCAGGCTGCTGTGGTATTGGTCATACACGCTGGGCCACGCATGGCCGTCCCTCTGAGAACAACGCGCATCCTCACCGTTCCGGAGAGATCGTGCTGGTCCACAACGGGATCATCGAAAACTATGCGGAGCTGAAAAAGGATCTGCTGGCCCGGGGCTATGAGCTCCGGTCGGAAACCGATACCGAAATCCTTGCCCACCTGATTCACTTCTGCGGGCACGAGGGCGGCTCTCTGGAAGAGGCTGTGCGCCGGGCGCTGCACAAGGTGCGCGGCTCTTACGCCATCGCGGTGGCAAGCGAGAACGAGCCTGGCGTTCTGGTTGCGGCGCGCTGCAATGCGCCGCTGGTGGTGGGACGCGGGGAAGGGGAAGCTTTTGTCGCTTCCGATATCCCGGCAATTCTTGCCCATACCCGGGAAATGGCCTTTCTGGAGGACAACGAGATAGCGATAGTCACGCCGGACAAGATATGTTTTTCCACCCTGGAAGGCGAGGAGCACGACAAGGCTTTCAAAACGGTTTCCTGGACGCTGCAGATGGCGGAGAAGGGCGGCTACAAGCATTTCATGCTCAAGGAGATTTTTGAGCAGCCTCGCGCCATCGGCGACACGCTGAGTGGGCGCGTCACCGAAGGGGGCGGACTGCTGGCCCGGGAGCTGGAGAACAGCCGCGAACTCTTTACCGATCTGGAAAAGATCGTGATCGTGGCCTGCGGCACCTCCTGGCATGCCGGGCTGGTGGGACGCTACTTCCTGGAAAAGTATCTGCGGATACCGGTGGAGGTGGATATTGCCAGCGAATTCCGTTACCGCGATCCGGTGCTCTCCGAAAACACGCTGGCGATCTTTATCAGCCAGAGCGGAGAAACCGCCGATACGCTGGCAGCCCTGCGTTGCGCCCGGGAACGTCATGCGAGGATCTTTTCCATCTGCAATGTGGTGGATTCTTCCATCGCCCGCGAAAGCGACGGTGTCTTTTACACCCACGCCGGTCCGGAAATTGGCGTTGCCTCCACCAAGGCCTTTACAACCCAGCTGGTGTCGCTCTTCATGCTGGGCATCCATATGGCGGTGCTGAACGGACGGCTGGAAAAGACCCAGGCGGCGAAGCTGGCGGCGGAGCTGGTACGGCTGCCGCGTCTTGCGGAGTTGACGCTGCAGCTTGCGGGAGACATTGAAGCCATCGCCCGCGAGTTCAAGGATGCCACGGACTTCCTCTATCTGGGACGCGGCAACCAGTATCCGATTGCGCTGGAAGGGGCGCTCAAGCTGAAGGAGATCTCCTATATCCATGCGGAGGGTTATCCTTCCGGTGAAATGAAACACGGCCCCATCGCGCTTATCGACGAGCGGATGCCGGTGGTGATGCTGGCTCCCCACAATGCGGTTTTTGAGAAGACGCTCTCCAACATGGAGGAGGTGCGCGCGCGCGGCGGGCGCATCGTTGTGATAACGGATCGGGAGGATGCGGCGCTTGCCAAATCTGCGGACGCGGTGCTGACAGTGCCCGAGGCGCACGACGATCTGCTGCCGGTGCTGACGGCCATCCCTCTGCAGCTTTTGGCCTACCATATCGCGGTTCTCAAGGGCACCGACGTGGATCAGCCGCGCAATCTGGCCAAGAGCGTGACGGTGGAGTAAGATTGCGGCAACGCTTCCGGCCCCTTGGGGAAATGTTTTCTCCGGGTATGGAAGCTTAACGATAAAAAAGACGGAAGAGATAATGGCCGGGCCAATTCTTGAAATCAAACATCTGGGCAAGGCGTTTCAGAGTAAAAACGCGCCAGTGTGCGCGCTGGATGACGTCAATCTGACGGTGGAACAGGGAGAAATTTTCGGGATCATCGGCATGAGCGGCGCGGGAAAGAGCACGCTGGTGCGATGCATCAACATGCTGGAACGTCCTACGTCCGGAAGCGTCATCTTTGACGGGAAGAATATGTGTACGCTGCCGGATAAGGAACTGCGGCAGGCGCGGCGCTCGATCGGGATGATCTTTCAGCAGTTCAACCTGCTGATGCAGCGTACCGCTCTGGAAAACGTCTGCTTCCCGCTGGAGCTTGCGGGCGTGAAACGTGACGAGGCCCGCCAGAAGGCGCAGTCCTTTCTGGAGCTGGTGGGGCTTGCCGATCGCGTTGCTTCCTATCCCTCGCAGCTTTCCGGCGGGCAGAAGCAGCGCGTCGCCATCGCCCGCGCGCTGGTCAGCGATCCCAAGGTGCTCCTGTGTGACGAGGCCACCTCGGCGCTGGATCCCAATACCACCGAGTCGATACTGGCGCTTATTAAAGATATCAACCGCCGTCTGGGCATCACCGTGATCATCATCACCCACGAGATGAAGGTCATTACCCGGATCTGTGATCGGGTTGCCATCATCGGGCATGGGCATATCGTCGAGAGCGGCACGGTGGCGGATGTCTTTCTACGGCCGCGCACCGAGGAGGCCCGCCGGCTGGTCATGCCGGACGGCGAGGTGAACGGGGAGATGCACCAGGATCGCCTCTACCGGCTGGTTTTCAACGGCACGTCGTCCTTTGCACCGGTGGTCTCCAGTCTGGTACTGGAGACGCATATGCCGGTCAACATCATGTTCGCCGATACCCGCGACATCAACGGATGCGCCTTCGGGCAAATCGTGCTGCAGCTGCCTTCGGATGAAAAGGCACGCAGGAAAATGATCGAATA
>JAILGY010000113.1:0-13983 GCA_024696325.1 bacterium
GAGGCAGAACATGATCAATAAGGCGGAAAATCCGTATGTTCCCGCTCCTTCCCGGATCCTGGAGGTGATCCGGCATACGGCGAAAGAGTACACCTTCCGGATGGAGTTTCACGGAGAGGTGAAACCGGGGCAGTTTTTCGAGGTTTCGATCCCCAAGTATGGAGAAGCACCAATCTCGGTCAGCGGTATCGGCGGGAATTTTGTGGATCTGACGATCCGTCGCGTCGGCCGTGTGACGGACGAGGTTTTTGAACACTACGCCGGACAGAGCCTTTTGCTGCGCGGTCCCTACGGCAACGGCTTTGACACGCGGGAATATGCGGAAGGCGAAGTGGTCGTCGTCGCCGGAGGAACGGGCGTCTCGCCGGTGCGTGGTGTCATTGAGTCGCTGGCCGAAAGCGCGAATCCCAAGGACAAACATGTGATTGTCGGCTTCAGGAGTCCGGAGGACATGCTGTTCAAGGATGATCTGGCGCGTTGGGATCAAACGCTGGATCTGGTGCTGACCGTAGATGGCGCGGACGAGGGCTACCGGGGGAAGACCGGTCTGGTAACGAAGTACATTCCGGAGATTGCGCTTCGGGATGTGGCTCGGGCGAAAGCGGTCGTGGTGGGACCTCCGGCCATGATGAAATTTTCCGTCGCCGCGCTGCTGAAAAAGGGTCTGCGCGAGGAAAACATCTGGGTTTCCGAGGAACGCAAGATGTGCTGCGGACTGGGCAAGTGCGGCCACTGCCGCATCGGGGAGAAATATGTCTGCCTGGATGGTCCGGTCTTCAACTATACGCAGGCCAAAAACATGCTGGACTAGGGGAGGGGGGAACATCGCATGACACGTGATATCAATGTAAAAAAACTGAAAAAGAACGCCTTCCGCTATTCCAAACACCGGGGCGAGACTGCGAGCCGGGTGCGCATGCCGGGAGGCCTTGTCAGCGCCGCCAGTCTGACGAGGGTAGCTCAGATTGCGGAAGAATACGGCAATGGCACAATCTTTCTGACCAACCGCCAGGGGGTGGAGATCCCCGGCATTGCCCTGGAGAACATGGAGGCGGTGAACCGCCGTCTGCAGGCAATCATCGAGGATGTCCAAACCAACCAGGAGGAAAAGGACAAGGGTTATCCGGCTTCCGGCACGCGCAATATCGTGGCCTGCCCGGGTTCACGGCTGTGCCCCTTTGGTTGCTATGACACAACCGGATTGGCGCGGCGTATCGAGAGCACAGTCTTTCCCAACAACCGGCACATGAAGATAGCCCTGACCGGCTGCTCCAACGACTGCGCCAAGGTGCGCATGGACGATTTCGGCATCGTCGGCATGACAGAGCCGCAGTACAATCCGGATCGCTGCATCGGTTGCGAGCAGTGTGTTAAATATTGCCGGATCCGCTCGGTGGATGCCCTGTCCATGGTCAACGGAAAAGTCCGGCGGAACCATGATCGCTGCATCGGCTGCGGCGTGTGTGCCGCGTACTGTCCCACCCGGGCCTGGACGCGCAGCAGGGAACGGTATTTCCGCATTGTGCTGCTGGGAAGGACCGGCAAGCGAAATCCGCGTCTTGCCGAGGACTTCATCAAGTGGGCGGATGAGGAAAGCGTTGTGAAGATCATCAAAAACGCGTACGCCTATGTGGAAAAGTATATTGATCCCGGGGCTTTCGAGGGGAAGGAACATGTCGGCTACATCGTGGACCGCACCGGATTCGACGAATTCTACAAGTGGATCATGGAAGGCGTGACGCTGCCCGAAAAGGCGGAGGTCACAAGGCGGATCTACTGGAACGGCAAGCATTACGACCGGGTATAGAAGAGGAATCCGCGTTTTTTTAAGGCCGCATGAGGTTTCGCATGCGGCTTTTTTCATGGTTTCTTGCTGTTTTAAGTGGGTAACAGGTTATTTTCCCGAATGGACGGAGGTTAGAGGTGTTACCCTAAAAACAAGCAGCCCCAGCCCTCTTGCGAGGACTGGGGCTGTTTGTTTCCGGATGGCCTGAAAAAGGCCGCTTACCGGTTTTGCCCTTTTGCCGTTCTATCCCAGAATCGACTTCAGATCCGCTTCCGGAGTCCGGATCGGCATGATGTTGAAATGCTCGGACATCCAGGCCAGCGTCTTGGGCGAAATGAAGGCCGGCAAGGTGGGGCCGAGGCGGATGTCGCGGATGTTGAGGAAGAAGAGGGCAAGGAGAATGCCCACCGCCTTCTGTTCGAACCAAGAGATGATCAGGGATACAGGCAGATCCAGCGCTGAGCACTCGAAAGTGCGCGCCAGGGCGTCCACGATCATGACGGCGGAATAGGCATCGTTGCACTGGCCAAGATCGATGAGGCGGGGAATGCCCTCAATATCTCCCAGATCCTGGTCGAAGAAGCGGAACTTGCCGCAGCCCAGAGTCAGAACGATGCAGTCCTTGGGCACTTTCTCAACAAATTCGGTGTAGTACTTGCGGGACTCTTCCGGACCGTCGCAGCCGCCGACCAGGAAGAAGTGGCGAATCTTTCTCGCCCGGACCAGCTCGACGATTTTGCCGGCCACATTGGTGACGGCTTTCAGTCCGAAACCGGTCGTGATGGTTTTGCCCGCCTTGTCCGCGGCAAAGCCTTCCAGTTGCTGGGCCTTGGCGATGACCGGCGCGTAGTCACCTTCCGCAAGATGGGTAACGCCGGGCCAGCCGGTCACGTCGATGGTGAAGATCCGGTCCTTGTAGGAATCCAGCGGCTTGATCAGGCAGTTGGTGGTCATGACGATGGCGCCCGGGAAGGCGGCGAATTCATCCTGCTGATTCTGCCAGGCGGTGCCGTAATGGCCGCAGAAGTGGGCGTATTTGTGCAGTTCCGGGTAACCGTGGGCAGGCAGCATTTCGCCGTGACTGTACACATTGATGCCCGTGCCTTCGGTAGCCTTAAGGATTTCTGAGAGGATCTTCAGATCGTGCCCGGAAACCACGATAGCCTTGCCCGCCTTGGCGCCGGTAGAAACCTGGACCGGTGCCGGATCGCCGAAGGTCTTGGTATTGGCTTCGTTCAGGCACTGCATGGCGCGCAGGTTGGTTTCGCCGCAGCGGCTGATGAGATAGAACAGCGCTTCCAGATGCAGGCCGTCATTCAGTGTGGACATGATGCCTTCATTGATGAAGTCGTAAACATGGCTGTCTTCAAAACCCAGGGCGCAGGCGTGATGCGCATAGGCTGCGGCTCCTTTGAGGCCGTAGATGAGCAGCTGTTTGAGCGCTTCCGCATCGGGATCCAGATCCGGATCGGGAGCGATGCTGCCCAGCTTTTCTCCCTGCTCGATCATCCCGGCAAGGGTTGCTGCCGGTTTGAAATTGGCGGCTGCCAGACGGAAGATGTCCCGGCCACCGGCGTGGGTCACCTCTTTTTTGAGCTGCTCCCTCAGTTCCACGCATTCGTTGATCAGCTGCACGAAACGCTCCGGATCAAAGTTGACGTTGGTCAGCGTGCTGAAGAGCGCCTTGGTCATGAAGCGGTTGACCTTGATGTTGTTGCAGCTGTTGCGGGTCGCCTCGGTGGCTACCATCGACAGCCCGCGCAGGGCGTAGATCAGCAAATCCTGCATGGCGGCGGTATCCGGCTGTTTGCCTCAGATCCCCGACTGGGTGCAGCCACGGCCTTCGGCAGTTTGTTCACATTGGTAACAAAACATGGTTTTCTCCTTGGTTGGGGTTAAAGTGCCCTTGAGGCACAGGAATATTCTTTTCAGCTTGTTCAGCTTGCGCGGTTAGCGTATGCGGGATTCGTTCGGTGCGATGCTTGAACCCGGTGCTTCGTCCTGAAGGCGGACGTCCACATGATTGTCGTAAACTAAAACTCGTGTAGACACAATCTGGCTTATCCTTGTCCATTTTTAGGGGAGCACCTCATTCCTCTGAATTTCTCTGACATCGATCTGCTTGAAGGCAGCCGTTTTATTTTTCCATTCAATGTAGCTCATTGTAATACCTCGTTACTCCAAACTCCTTCCATCCCTTGAGATCGTGACGACCTGCCACGGGATGAACTTGCCACTGTTCTTCAGTGCATTTTCTGCCGCTCTTTGCAGCCCTCCGCAGCAGGGCACCTCCATCCGCACGATGGTCACGCTCTTGATGTCGTTGTCGCGGATGATAGCCGTCAACTTCTCGCTGTAATCCACCGCATCCAGCTTAGGACAGCCAATAATCGTGATTTTGCCCTTCATGAAATCCTCATGCATATTGGCGTAGGCATAGGCTGTGCAGTCTGCCGCGATGAGCAGTTTCGCTCCGTCGAAGAAAGGAGCCTGCGTCGGAACCAGTTTGATCTGGCAGGGCCACTGGCCAAGCCGGGAGACCGGCTTGCTGGTCTGAACGGGAGCGTCATCGGTATTCTGCTCAAACTGCATCGTCTGGTGGCCGGGACAACCGTCCTCATGATGAAAATGTTTCATCTCATCCATTTTCTTTTTCTCTTTTGCTTCCTGTACTGCTTTCTCGTCATATTCGGGAGCCTCGCGCTCTTCAAAGGTGATGGCGCCGGTCGGGCATCCCGGCAGACAGTCGCCGAACCCGTCACAGAAGTTCTCGCGTACCAGCCTGGCCTTACCGTTTATGATGTCGATGGCTCCTTCATGGCAGGCGCTGGCGCACAGCCCGCAGCCGTTGCACTTTTCTTCATCGATGTGGATGAGCTTGCGTATCATTGCTGTTGCCTCCTTGCTTGTTCAAGAGGAACGATATTCCGTTTTTGGGGGAAATGATGTATCCCGGGATACATAAATCAAATTTTTTTCGTGTATAGTATCCGCAGAAGGAAAGAAGAAATGCCATGGACTACGCTGTACTTGAAAAAAGCCCGTTGTTCTCCGGAGTGCCCGCAGACGAGCTGAAAGAGTTTTTGGATTCCACGCCGCATCATATGAAGCGCTATGAGAAGGGCGAGACTGTTTTCCGCCTGATGGGACCGGCATTGCACGTCGGCATCATCCTGGAAGGACATGTGGAAGCGCAGAAAATGTTTCCGAACGGCAACCAGGTGAACATGTCCATTTTCGGACCGGGAGACATGATCGGCACAGCCGCAGCATTCTCGAAATGCCAGAAGTACCCCTGCGCCCTTGTTGCTCTGGAAACGGCCGAGGTCATGCTGTTCGGGAAAGATGACCTGCTCAGGCTCATGCAAAAAGACATGCGCATACTGGAACATTTCACCTTGGGGATCGCCACCGCGACATATACGCTGCAGCAGCGCCTGGAGCTTTTTTCCTACAGTGGGATCGCACAGAAAGCAGCCTTCTGGCTTTTAATGCAGGCAAGGCAGACAGGGAAATATGAGGTGCGCATACCAGGATCTGTTTCCAAGTGGGCTATGCTTTTGAACGTGTCCCGGCCTTCCTTGCACCGGGAACTCAGGCGATTGGAAGAGGACGGAATCATTTCCTGTATTGCTCCCGTGATTACCATCCTTGATGCCGGTGCGTTGGAGGATGTGCTCAGCCGGTAAGAAAAATTGCTTATCAAATACCAGGAGGTCAGTTTATGCCGTCCCCTCGCCATGCACAGGTCGAACGCGAAAGATGTGTTTCCTGCGGAAGCTGCGCCAATGAATGCCCGCGAGAAGCCATCTCGGTATGGCGCGGCTGCTTTGCCATCATAGATAAAGCCAGGTGCATCGGATGTGGGAAATGCGCCCGCGTCTGTCCCGCAGACTGTATATCCATCGTCAAGCGGGAGGCTGCGCAATGAAGAAAAGAAACTGGTATAAATGGCTATGGATATGGCCCGTGGTCTATTTTTCCCTTGGCTTCTTCAACATTCTCTTCGCATGGCTGGGCATGATCGATTTCCTGCTCCCGCTCTTTATAGCCGTCTTTTTCGGCAACAAATGGTTCTGCAACAACATCTGCGGCCGGGCGCAGCTTTTTGTGTTCCTGCCCAGGTTTTTTAAATGCTCAAGGCAAAAAGTTGCTCCCAGATGGATGTCTTCAGCATTGTTCCGTTATGGCTTTCTGGCTTTTTTCCTGACCATGTTCGGCAGCATCATCCATCAGTCCATCATGGTCTTTAATGGAGTTTCATCTCTCAGGCAGACTGTGACGCTTCTATGGACCTTTCAAATCCCTTGGCGATGGGCATATGTCCAGGGAAGCGGCTCCGACTGGTCAGCGCAGTTCAGCTATGGCTTTTACAGCCTGATGCTCACATCTGCCATCATCGGTCTGATAGTCATGGTCTTTTACTGTCCGCGCGCATGGTGTTCCTTTTGCCCGATGGGGAGCATGACTCAACTTATATGCAAGGCAAAACAAAAGGGGAAATACCCGCCGGAAGACTGAATCAGGGTGAGGTGATCTCCCTTATGCATTGGTCGAAAATCTGTTCATGGGCACGGCGGGAGCCTACGGTCCGGTGGACGCTGTGCGCGCCTGGACCGAAGAAAAGCGGGATTATGACTACAACGCCAACCACGGCCATGGCAGGGCTACTACACGCAGGTTGTCTGGAGCGGCACAACTGCAGTCGGCTGTGGACAGGCTGTAGAGCACGGAAGCATGTGGATGGTCTGCAACTATTTTCCGGCGGGCAATGTCATGGGCCAGCGCCCGTATTGAAGATTTTCTCACTTTTTACAGGAGGTCAACATGGCAAAGACTGTGATTATTGGCGGTGTGGCCGGTGGCGCAAGCTGCGCGGCCCGTCTGCGGCGGCTGGATGAAGCGCGGGAGATTGTGGTTCTGGAACGTGGACCCTATGTCTCCTATGCCAACTGCGGTTTGCCCTATCATGTGGGCGGTGTCATTCCCGACAGAGAGGATCTGATCGTGCAGCCCCCCCAGGTTCTGCGCACGCGTTTTAATCTGGATGTGCGGGTGCGGCATGAAGTAACAGACATCGACCGGGCCCAAAAGATTGTTACCGTGCGGGATCTTGAGAACGGCGGAGAGTACGGAGAATCTTATGACACCCTGGTTCTTGCCACCGGTTCCTCGCCGGTGCGGCCGCCTATCCCGGGCATCGACTCGCCTCGCATCAGGACCGTCTGGTCTGTGCCGGATGTGGACGCAATCCTGGAATTGATAGAGACGGAGCAGATTAAAAGCGCGGTGGTCATCGGCGGTGGTTTCATTGGCTTGGAGATGGCGGACAATCTGCATCACGCCGGAATAGGGGTGACCATTGTCGAGGCGATGGTTCAGGTCATGGCGCCGTTGGACTACGAGATGGCTCTGATGCTGCATGAAAATATTCGCCAGAATGGCGTGGCCCTGCGTTTGGGCGATCCGGTGGAATCCTTTACGGAACGGGACGGCCTGGTGACGGTGGCCCTGAAGAGCGGGGCAAGTGTGGATGCTCAGTTGGTCATCCTCGCCATCGGCGTGCGGGCCAACAACGCCTTGGCGAAAGCGGCGGGCCTTGCTTTGAACGAGCGCGGCGGTGTCGTCGTGGACGAGCATCTGCGAACCAGTGATCCGGCCATCTATGCGGTAGGTGACGTTATCGAGGTCCGGGATTTTGTTTTTGATGACCGGGCCATGGTTCCTCTTGCGGGTCCGGCCAACAAACAGGGCCGCATCGCCGCGGACAACATCGTGGGGATTCCCAGCGTCTATGCGGGCGCCCAGGGCACCTCGGTGGCCAAGGTTTTCTCTCTGACCGTCGCTTCCACGGGGGCCGCTGAAAAGACGCTTGTTCGCCGGGGACTTAACCGTGGACGGGACTACGAGACCGTCACTATCAGCCAGAACTCCCATGCCACATACTATCCAGGCGCATCGCCCATGATGCTCAAACTCGTTTTTTCCAAAGACGGCAAGAAGATCTATGGCGCGCAGATCGTAGGGCGGGATCTGGTGGACAAGCGCATCGACACCATTGCCACCGTTCTGCGTCTGGGAGGCGGCGTGCGTGAATTGACCGGCTTGGAGCTGGCTTACGCGCCGCCCTATTCGTCGGCAAAGGATCCGGTCAACATGCTGGGTTTTGTGGCGGAGAACCTCCTGGCCGGACGGGTCGGCATCGCGGAGTGGAATGAACCGGACACGAACAGGGATGCGGTGTTTCTGGATGTGCGTGAAAAAGCGGAGCAGGAGGCCTACCGGGTGCCCGGCACGACGCTTTTGCCGCTAAGCGAATTGCGGGAGCGCCTCAACGAGCTGGATCCGACGAAACGCTACATCATCCTCTGTGGCATGGGCGTGCGCGCCTATGTGGCTCAACGCATTTTGGCGCAGCACGGCTTCAGGGATCTGGCCGTTTATCCCGGCGGCATGCGCTTTTACCGGATTACCCACAATCCCATGGCTGCGGCAAAGGCGTGAGAGATTGAAGGGCGGATAGGAAACAAAAAGCCGGAAAGGCAGGTGAGGTGCTTCCCTAAAAATGGACAGGTAAGCTATCATACCTGTCTAATTTGGGGGAGCACATTACTCTGAGGTGCTTCCCTAAAAATGGACAGGTAAGCTATCATACCTGTCTAATTTGGGAGGAGCACCTCACATTGATCCATAAGAAATAATTCCTGGTGCTGGAATAATGAGGTGTTCTGCATGCGCTGCAACGGGGGATGGAATTCCCTCATACTGAGGTGCTCCTGTTTGTTAAGCAAGCGAGATCACTTTAAGATTCGTTTTCCTTCCCCGTTTATAGCAGTCTTGCAGTATCTCTTTTTATGAAAAATATTTCGTTTTAAGTCTTGACCCCTTGGTGCTTCGTCTTTATATATGAAACATATTTCATTATATAGAAGCTCTTTAGCTTCACTTTGCCGGAAGGAGATGCCATGCGTCCCACCAAAGCCCGCATCATTGGTCACATTCCCTCATGTTGTCGGTTCCGCCCCGTGCCGGAAGGGGGGGGCGATAGGGAAGGAAACGCCGTGATCATTGGTCTGGACATGCTGGAAGCCATGCGGCTTGTGGATATGGAAGGCCTTTCCCAAGAAGACGCGGCCCAATCCATGGACATATCAACGCCCACGCTCTGCCGCATCCTCGGCCAGGGACGAAAGCTGGCAGCAATGGCACTGACTTCTGGCAAAGCCATCAACCTTGAAGGAGGCAACATTATGTTTGGCAATGGCAATCAAAGACGCAATGGCTGCTGCAACGGATATGGACGGCGGAATTTCCAGGGGGCAATGCCGACATCAGATGAAAATGTTTCCCGCAGTGAGGGTATGAGGCATGGTCATGGCAAAGGGAAAGGTCACGGCTGCATGGCCCGCAAAGGGCAGGAAAATTGCGCCAGGCATGGCGAAGAAAGAGCGGAAGAGTGCAATGCCGCAACTGACCGTGTAGAAGAACAGTAATTTTGGGAGGCGGTAATGAAAGGTGGCATTCTTGGTGGTCTTGGAGGGTTGTTGGGTATCGGCTTGCTTTCAAAGGGTAGATCGGCTGAGGGGGCATCCATACTGGACTCTTTGGCAAAAGCAGCCAGCCACGGTTTACGAGGAGGCAGTTCCTCCTCCTTGACTGGCGGCATGAAGGGAGGATGCGGGGGCAGAGGCAGGCACGGCAGACACGGCGGCAAGGGGAACGACACACTTGCGGATACCCTGCAACAGGCTTTGCAACTACTGCGCGTTACGCAACAGCCTGCCAGCATTTCCCATGATGATGCCGCAGCATTGCCCATGCCGCAAGACGATGTCATTGAGATAGTCCCCGAAAGGATCCTGCCTTCTGATATCTCTCGCACAGAAGAAGCGCTGGAGCTTCTTGCTGCATGTCTGACAAGCTATAGCCCTGGGCGAGCCCGTTTCCGCAATGAAAATTTGCGTGGAAAAAGGGACTTGGTTGAGCTTCAGCGTACATTGCTTAATTCCGGATTTCACGAGGCATCATTCAATGCTTCCACGGGATCAGCTCTTTTGACCTGGGATGCAAGCTCCATGGATCGGGCAGCATTCTTGGCTGCGTCGCTGCCTCTGGGAGAGTACCTTTTGGAATGTGAGAGCTGAGGCGTGAGGTGCTCTCCTAAAATGGACAGAGTATGTTATCGTAGTTGTCCAACAATTTGGGGGAGCACCTCTGTATCTCCTCAATCAACCCATCGGGTATCCCACGGTTTGTCGTCATCCCCGTAAACAAGATGCGGTCTGTCTGATGCTTCATAGTAGGTGTATTGATTGTTCCAGAGTGCCGCGCATTCGGACGGCATATTGCTATTGACTGCAAAGTACTTGTATTCCCTCAACAGATATTCCTCGACGATGCAATCGCAACTGTCAAAAACGGTGATGTGCTGACATGTGACCGTAACCATGTGTCCATTGAGTCCGGTGAAACGTTTGGCTACATGCTCATGTGTTACGACTTTTTGGTTTCTGTTTCTTCTGCTGAAAAACCTGTGATTCCGTTGATTGCGGTTGCATTTTTCACACTGTTTGACGGTGGTATCACTCATGTCCCATCGAGTGTCGATAGAGCACTCTGTCACCGGCACTTTCAGCTGAAGGCGTTTAGTCGTTCCCTGGCGGTTAAAGGTGGAAGCGTCACATCTCCCGGAACCGTTAACCAGCGCCGTCAAAAAGGCATCCTGCCCGCTGTAGCTGCCGGATGGGCACAGCTTCAGGAAATTTTTGCGGGCTTTTTTTGTATCTGACCAGTGTCGGCGGGTGATGTCAAAGTAGCGTCTCAGGGACGGGGTACACTCATGCGGCCGTTTTCCGGAGGCGAGACACAGCGTCGCCTCACAGGCATAACGGACATCTCCAGTCAGGAGGCTGGTGTCGGGACTCTGAATTGCAGCTGAAACAGAGGGATTGAGTGTAATGTTGGATGTGGTCTGCTCCTTGAGCACCTGCTGGCGGATCTGTTCTTCCTGCTTCGCCGTGATGGACATCGACGAGAGTTGTCCGCCGACAGCCTGTTCCTGGGTACGGCTTTCCTCATCCAGCTTTTGACGATCCTGCTGAAGCGCCCGCATTTCCGCCTGTATGCCCGCACGGCTGGATACATCACCGGATTGCCGCATTTCCTGAGAATTGGCGTTGGGATCGAGTTGTTGCAACTGCCCCTGCTGCTCCTGATATTCCACAGCCAGTTTCTGGCGATCCTGCTGAAGCGTCCGCATTTCCGCCTGCATGTCCGCACGTTGATCCGCAAATGCCGGCCAGGACAGCACGATGAAAAAAAACGTATATATTATTCTGGTGTTCATAGTTTCTCCTTTAAGCGCGAGACTTGGAAACTTCCGCCGGATCAGGTTTTTTGAGGTCATTATCCTGCTGGCCGCCTGCGCCAGCGGGAGAGGTAAAGCTGGAAGAAGGAGCAGGGGCCGAATACGAGAAAGAGGGATTTGTGTCCGATTTGCCGCTAAGGAAATTCGAGCCGGCGCTCACCGTGGCCATGCCCAGGGCCACGCCTGTTGACACGGCACTCGTAATTCGTCCGCTGGACAGTGGATCAACGTGTGCGGTGCCGCCCTGCATGACGCAGCCGGCAATCATTGGCGGCAGACGGGTTATGAAGAGCAGGAGGGCAATGGAGGCGACCAGCGTTGCGCCAAAGGTGCCAAACGTCTCAAAACTTGAACTTGCCTTTAATCCGTCTCCACCGCCTACGACACTGAACGTTGTCTCAAGCATGAAATACTTGCCGATTGCTGCAACGACAAGCATTGTGAACAGCGCCATACATTGGGCAATCACCGTTTTGAAATAGGTGAGCGCAATATCCGATGTCCAGCGGCAGCCACCGAAGCCAAGAAAGATCAGCCCTATATACCCATATAGCCAAATTGTTGCCGATTGCAGTGCAATATTGATTGAAATGAGTATCATGATAACAAAGCACGCAATCGATATGAAAAATATGCATATGGATTCGGCTATGCCAAGAGATGGGTACATTTTAATAAATGTATTATATATATTTACTCCATAGCTGGCGAATGACTGTTCCATACCTGCTGCCAGCGAACTTTCAGCTTCTCCTGCCAACTGCACGAAAGATTTGTACAAGCCGTTAATGAAATTCAATCCGCCGCTCATGTTCTGCAGAAGCCACAGATACAGGCCGGCAAAAATGGAAAAACGCAGAAATTCGCCGGCAAACTCCGCCAATTCGGCACGGCGCAGCAGCATCTGTCCGCCGGTCCAGACCAGGCTGATCGTTGCCAGTATCCAGTACATGGAGGTTGCGTGGCCGATCAGCACTCCGGAAAAATTTGAGGCGGCATCCCGGTATTTTTCCGCGATCTTCGTTGGAAGCATGACGATTTCTTCGGCATGACAGGAAGCGGTGGCAAACAGAAGAAAGGTCATCCCCAAAAACATTATGATCTTCGTTTTGTTTTTCATGGTTTTCACCGTCTTCCGGCGTGCCTTATTTACAGGGCTGGGCAAGACGTTCCACCACAGCTTTGTGCCGCGCTTTTTCGGCGGCTTCCGTCATCATTTTGGCATTGACTGCTGCCATATACGCATCGAACGTGGATCGAAGCTCAAGTAATTGCCCGGACATGTTTGCCAGAAACTGGTTGCTGTACTGGATTGCCTCCAGCCGGCCCTCAGCCGACTGGGCATTGTTTTGCAGGTCTTGCAGCCGTTCCGCCTGTTGGGAGAGCGATTCCTGTTGATGCTCCAGGACGCGCGCCACGTTGTCGTTGGCGTTCTTCTGGGCATTCAGTCCCTCCTCATCGGACTTCAGCATCTTTTTTTTGTTCTCTTCGCTCATTTCATTGAACCATGCTGCGCCGCGATAGGCATCCACTGTGGCGAATGTTTTGAGGTATGACTTGAGGCTGTCAGCGTTGCTCAGACGCTTGTAATAGGCGATCTGATTCTGAATTTCGGTCAGTTCGTTCATGGCTTTCCGGGCCTGTGTCCATATATAGGCGGCCGGAGCCAGGCTGTTGCGAAGCTGATCCTCGTACTGGTTCAGTTGGGTTTTGATCTCCTGCAACTTCTGGGTGTAGTGCATGACCTGATACAGGGCGGTCATGACATTTTGGCTGAGGTTGGCCGCATCCAGCACCGGAATGCCGGATGCCCTTGCGGCGACGGGAACAAAAACGGCAAGAAACACCAGAGAAAAAATAGTCTTTTTCATAATAATCCTCATTGGTTAGAATCTTCTTGGGATATAGGGTCCATTGAAAACCATGTCTTTGACCACCATCACGTTGAATTTGTAACCGGGGCGAATCTCCAGCGTCGGCGCGATGGACAGATTCTTGCGGAACAACTCCGCCAGGACCTGACCCAGCGTTTGACCCAGCGCTTCAGAAAGAGCATCCGAAGCGCGTTGAGAATTGTTGGAATTGTCGGACCCGGATTCATCCTGACTGAGATCCACAGCGGCGATCACGCCGGAGAGCAGAATCGCGGAACTGAACAAACGGAGGTAATGATTGTTGACCTTGTCGTGAAAACCGGCATAACCGGCGTGATCCGATCCTGGCATAGCTCCGATGTCCAATGTGCGGCCATCCGGAAAAATGAGCCGCTGCCATGCCATCAGCACCCGTGACTGACCGTATGCGATGCCGGAATTGTAGGTGCCAACCAGGCGAGTTCCTTGCGGTATCAACAGATATTTGCCGGTTGGCGAGTCATAGACGTTTTGGGAAACCTGAGCCATGACCTGGCCCGGCAAATCGGAGTTGATGCCGCTGATCATCATGGCGGGCAGTACAAACCCGGCTTGCAGCGTAAACGGCGAAACTGGCAGTTCCATCCGGGAGTTCAGCGTCCAGGAACCTCCATGGGCATATTTGCTGTACTCGTTGCCGGACGAGGCGGAGCCTGATGCTGCCGGCACGGCCATTTCTCCGGCTCCCGACACGCCGGCCACCGGTGTCATATCAGTACTGCCAGTATCGACGCCGGACTCTTCCACCATCTGTCTGATCCGCTGGTACTGCTGCTGATAAATATTCTGGGTAATCCCCCGGCTTTGCCGGGGGACTAGTAGAGTTTGACTTATGCGGAAGTAGGTTCAAGCCTCCTCTTTGTGAGCTGCTCAGTGCGAGCAAGAGGAGGCTTGAACATGAAGAAGAATACTAGCTT
>JAILGY010000114.1:0-6971 GCA_024696325.1 bacterium
GAGGCAGAACATGATCAATAAGGCGGAAAATCCGTATGTTCCCGCTCCTTCCCGGATCCTGGAGGTGATCCGGCATACGGCGAAAGAGTACACCTTCCGGATGGAGTTTCACGGAGAGGTGAAACCGGGGCAGTTTTTCGAAGTTTCGATTCCCAAGTATGGAGAAGCTCCAATCTCGGTCAGCGGCATCGGTGAGAATTTTGTGGATCTGACGATCCGCCGCGTCGGCCGTGTAACGGACGAGGTGTTCGAACACTACGCCGGTCAGAGCCTTTTGCTGCGCGGCCCCTACGGCAACGGCTTTGACACGCGGGAATATGCGGAGGGCGAAGTGGTCGTCGTCGCTGGAGGAACGGGTGTCTCGCCGGTGCGCGGCGTCATCGAGTCACTGGCCGAAAGCGCGAATTCCAAGGACAAGCATGTGATTGTCGGCTTCAGGAGTCCGGAGGACATACTGTTCAAAGAGGATCTGGTGCGCTGGGAGCGGGCGCTGGATCTGGTGCTGACCGTGGATGGCGCAGGCGAGGACTATCGGGGAAAGACCGGCCTGGTGACGAAGTACATCCCGGAGATTGAGCTTCGGGATGTGAGCCGGGCGAAAGCGGTCGTGGTAGGCCCTCCGGCCATGATGAAATTTTCCGTCGCCGCGCTGCTGGAAAAGGGCCTGCGCGAGGAAAATATCTGGGTTTCCGAGGAACGCAAGATGTGCTGCGGACTGGGCAAGTGCGGCCACTGCCGCATCGGGGAGAAATATGTCTGCCTGGATGGCCCGGTCTTCAACTATACGCAGGCCAAAAACATGCTGGACTAGGGGAGGGGGGAACATCGCATGACACGTGATATCAATGTAAAAAAACTGAAAAAGAACGCCTTCCGCTATTCCAAGCACCGGGGCGAAACCGCGAGCCGGGTGCGCATGCCGGGAGGCGTTGTCAGCGCCGCCAGTCTGACGAGGGTCGCCCAGATCGCGGAAGAATATGGCAATGGTACAATCTTTTTGACCAACCGCCAGGGAGTGGAGATCCCCGGCATTGCCCTGGAGAACATGGAGGCGGTGAACCGCCGTCTGCAGGCAATCATCGAGGATGTCCAAACCAACCAGGAGGAAAAGGACAAGGGCTACCCGGCTTCCGGCACGCGCAATATCGTGGCCTGCCCGGGTTCGCGGCTGTGTCCCTTTGGATGCTATGACACGACCGGATTGGCGCGGCGTATCGAGAGCATGGTCTTTCCCAACAACCGGCACATGAAGATAGCCCTGACCGGCTGCTCCAACGACTGCGCCAAGGTGCGCATGGACGATTTGGGCATCGTCGGCATGACGGAGCCGCAGTACAATCCGGATCGCTGCATCGGCTGCGAGCAGTGTGTCAAATATTGCCGGATCCGCTCGGTGGACGCCCTGTCCATGGTCAACGGAAAAGTCCGGCGGAACCATGATCGCTGCATCGGCTGCGGTGTGTGTGCCGCGTACTGTCCCACCCGGGCCTGGACGCGCAGCAAAGAGCGGTATTTCCGCATTGTGCTGCTGGGAAGGACCGGCAAGAGGAATCCTCGTCTTGCCGAGGACTTCATCAAGTGGGCGGATGAGGAAAGCGTCATGAAGATCATCAAAAACGCGTACGCCTACGTAGAAAAGCATATTGATCCCGGGGCCTTCGAGGGAAAGGAACATGTCGGCTACATTGTGGATCGCACCGGATTCGACGAATTCTACAAGTGGATTATGGAAGGCGTGACACTGCCCGAAAAGGCGGAGGTCACAAAACGAATCTACTGGCACGGCAAGCATTACGACCGGATATAGAAGAGGAATCCGCGTTTTTTAAGGCCGCATGAGGTTTCGCATGTCGAGCCCCGTCCGGTTTCGCCGGGCGGGGCCATTTATTTTTCTGTGCCTTAGATTTATTTTTCTGTGCCTTAGAATTAATGCCCGCCAAGACTCCTTTACCAGAGTCACCGGGCGGGGTGAAGTTCCGCGAGAGACTGTGCCTGTCAGCCTGCGGTCTCACTGCCACCGTTTCGGGCGGCGAGGCTGAGCAGCAGGGAAAGCAAGATGCCGCAGACGCTGTACACCTTGCTATCCCACAGGCTGCCCTTGTTGAGAATGCCGCCGAGTGCCGAGACCAGTCCCAAAACGCCTCCCGCCGTCATGGCAGCCAGCATTGGGCGCATCCTGACACGACCGCCCGAGATCATGGCGACGAACAGTGGCACGACCACGCCGCCGACGAAGATATCGTTGGCGGCAAGCAGATAGCTCAGGATGGCGTCGCCCCGGACGGCCAGCAGCAGGGCGGCCACTCCGAAAATCAATGTCATCAGGCGGTAGAGGGCCAGATGGTGGCTTCTGACAATGTCATGGGCAAAGATGCTGGAGGCGGTAACAAGGCAGGTATCTGCGGACGAAAGGATCGCGCTCAGCAGGCCAAGCAACAGGAACAGGCCAAGGGAAGGTGGCAGTTGCCGGAACAGGGTAACGGTCAGGAGCTGATCCGGGCGGATATCGCCTTCGATGAACGTCATGGCGCCGAAGCCCGCCAAAACGATCGCGAGTCCCGAAAGCGCAATGCCCAGAGCGCCCCACAAGGCGCCGCGAAGGGCGGTCTTTTCGTCCCTTGCGCTCAGCAGGCGGGAAAACAGCATCGGATCGATGATATAACTGGCGCCGACAAAGAGCAGGTAGTACCCGATCTCGCCATAGGAAAAACGTTCGTTGACCAGTTCCCAGCGCACCAGGGCAAAGGCCTGTTCCTTGGTGAAAAACAGCCATAGCAAAACACCGGCGAAAGCAGCGATGACCAGCAGGTACTGGATAATGTCGCTCTTGATGACGCTTGCCTGGCCGCCGAGCGCAGTGTAGAGCACGATGACCAGGCAGCAACAGGGCAGGGCGGTTTCAAAGCTGACGCCAAAAGCGGAGACAATATGAGCGCAGGCAGAAAATTGTGCCGCCAGTATTGAGCACCAGGCGATGCAGATGATGACGGCGCTGATCGGACGCGCCGGGGGGCCGATGGCGTGCTGTGCGATTTCCGGCAGGGTCATGGCCTGGGTCTGGCGTACGGTTTTGGCGAGGAAGAGCGCCAGAACCAGCAGGCCGAGCGCGCCGCTCAACAGCCACCAGATGGCGGGAAAGCCTTTGACCAGCACGTTTCCGGCGATACCGATGGTGGCGGTTCCGCCAACGCAGGTGGCAATCATGGAGAAGGCAACCTGAAGCGTCGAGGCTTTGCGGTTGGCCACAAGGAACCCCGTCAAGCCTTCTTTCCTGCGGAATTCCAGGTATCCGAGCAGCAGCAGGAAGACGGTGTAGACAAGAAGGATGGCCGTGGGCACTTTCATCTCCGGTATTTTTCGAGGCGGATGGCAGATTCGACGGCCTCGCACAGCCGCAGCAAGTCGGTGTCTGGCGTGATGAAAGGTGGCATCAGGTAAATGAGTTTGCCGAAGGGCCGTATCCAGACACCCCGCTCGACGAAGAAACGCTGAAGAACGGTGACATCGACATTTTCCCGCATCTCGACGACGCCAATGGCGCCGAGTACGCGGACATCGGCCACTTCCTCGAAGGAGCGGCAGGGTTCCAGATGTTTCCGGAGGATTCCTTCAATACGGGCGACATTTTCCCGCCAGTTCGAGTGTTCCAGTATCTCCGTGCTTTCAAGCGACACCGCGCAGGCCAGCGGATTGGCCATGAACGTCGGGCCGTGCATGAAGACGTTGCCGTTGCCGCTGACGGTTCGTGCGACCTGTTCGGTGCAGAGCGTCGCGGCAAAACTCATGAAGCCGCCGCTTAAGGCCTTGCCGATGCAGATGATGTCGGGCGTAACATTTGTATGCTGGAAGGCGAAGAGTTTGCCGGTTCGGCCGAAACCGGTGGCGATTTCGTCAAATATCAGCAACGCGCCGTGGCGGTCGCAAAGTTCGCGCAGGTGTTCCAGGTAGCGGGGGTGATAGAACCACATGCCGCCCGCGCCCTGCACGATCGGCTCGATGATAACCGCCGCTATCGTGTCGCTGTGGGCGGAGAAGATTTCGTCGAGGTCGTGCAGGCTGCTTTCGTCGAAGGGCTGGTCAAAGCGGCAGGAGGGACGCGGCGCGAATATCTGCTGCGCCAGCATGCCGCGAAACAGGAAGTGCATGCCATTGACCGGATCGCAGACACTCATGGCTCCGAAGGTGTCGCCATGGTAACCGCCCAACACGGTCAGTATCTTGGTCTTTTTCCGGCTGGTATTCTGCTGGTACTGCAGGGCCGTTTTCAGTGCGACTTCCACACTCACGGAACCGCTGTCACAGTAGAAGACACGATCGAACTGGGGCAGCAGGTTCAGGAGCTTTTTCCCCAGTTCAATGGCGGGACGGTGCGTAAGCCCGCCGAACATGACGTGGGAAAAACGTGCTATCTGTTTCAGTGCTGCCCGGTTCAGCTGTTGGTTGCCGTAGCCGTGAATCGCGCACCACCACGAACTCATGCCGTCGATGAGCGAACCCTGCGGCGTCTCTATCCGGTTGCCGTGGGCCCCAAGGACGCCGTAGACGGGCAAGGGCTCTGTCGCCGAGGTGTAGGGGTGCCAGAGGTGCGCACGATCGAAGGTAGTGTCGATGGATTCCTCCCGGGGGATCTCCCTGATGTGTCCGTCCAGAAGGTTTTGGAAAAAGGGCGCCGCTTTCTGAAAGTCGTCTTCCGCAAGGCGCGGGAGCGCGATGACCGGAAAGTCCAGATGCGCTTGCAGATAGTCGAGATTGGAGCAGCAAATGGGATCGCTTTCGTCATGCAGGTTCAGCACCAGTGCGGCAATGTTCAGGCTGTGGGCGCGCAGCGTTTCAATGCTCAGCAGCGCGCTGTTGATGGCGCCCAGTACGTTTCGGCACACCAGGATGACAGGAAAGCGGCAGCGGCATAGCAGATCGAGCAGGGTGAACTCTTCGTCCAGCGGCACGAAGAGACCGCCCGCGCCTTCCACCAGTACGGCCTCTCGTCCTTGCGCATATTCTTCGATGTAGCGTTCAAGGGTTTCAATCCCGATATGCCGTTTCTCAAGGGCGGCGGCAAAGTGCGGCGACGCAGGAAAGCGCAGGGCATAACACGGCTCAATTGTTTCGCCTGGAGCGGCCTTTTCGTAAACCGCCACGTCGGGCGCGATCCTTTTTCCCTGTATTTCCGTGCAGCCCGTCTGCACGGGCTTGAGCGCTACGGCGTTCAGGCCCCGCATGCGCAGGGCGGCGAGCAGCGCGGCGGTCACGAAAGTCTTGCCGGCATCGGTGTCGGTTGCGGTGACAAAAAAGCTTAAAAGGCTTTTGTTCATCATTATCATTATGGAAACAGTCTCTCCCCAAGGATGGTGGCAAGGATTTTTTTTGCCTGATTCGCTTTAAACACTTCTTTATACACCCAACGGGGCGCGGTAGCTTATAAAATAGATGCGCTTCATGGCGCTGGCGGTTGACTGAGTGTTTTTTGTCCTGTCTTCTCTCCCCTTTGGAGGAAGCAATGAGAAAACAACCAGTAATACGAAAACATTATAACTATATGTAAATAATGAGCTTTTTCGAATTGATAAATTCCCTCGGCATGGAGTTTGTGCTGATCCCTGCGGGAACTTTCCGGATGGGTTCCGATGACGGGAACAGCGAGGAAAAGCCGTGTCATGAGGTGGAAATTTCGCGTCCCTTTTATCTGGGCAGGTACAAAGTGACTCAGGCGCAGTGGCAGGCGGTCATGGAAAAAGAACTGCCCGGCTGGAACAATCCGAGCTGTTTCAAGGGGGCGAATCTCCCGGTGGAGTGTGTGACCTGGTACGAGACGCAGGAGTTCATCCTCAGGCTGAACAGGGAGGAAGGGCACAACCGGTATCGTCTGTCGACGGAGGCGGAATGGGAATACGCCTGCCGTGCGGGTTCGACGGGCCGCTACTGCTTTGGGGACGATGAGAACCTGCTGGAGGACTACGCCTGGTATGCTGGAAATTCCCGGGGGGAAACCCACCCGGTGGGCCGGAAACGGCCGAATGCGTGGGGCCTGTACGACATGCACGGGAACGTATGGGAATGGGTGCAGGACTGGTATGACGAGAATGCCTATGACGGCGGTTTTGTGCGGGATCCGCAGGGACCGCGTGCGGGCGAGACCCGTGTGCTTCGCGGCGGCAGCTGGGGCAGCGGCGCCAGGCGCTGCCGGTCGACATCCCGAAGCAGCGACAGGCCAAGCTCCCGTTACGGCTATGGTGGCTTCCGCCTCGCCCTTTCCCCCGGAGAGTGAAACCGGCAGGCGGAAGGAGGAGCTGAAGGACGTGGGGGAGGCGGACAGGATCTTCACCGTCTGATGGGCAGCCGGGTGGATTCGCGGAATAAAAGAGAAATATTGGCAAGAGAATGGGCAAGCCTCGTACAGCAATGAGGATTGAAAAGAATATCCACGGAAGAAGGCTTTCCTTTTATGGAGAACCGCAGTCCGAAAATATCTTTCTCCAGCCGGTTGCCGAACAGGACACCGGGCGCGTGGAAAGCGAATCGGAAAAGCTCGGAGCTCTTTGTGGGCATACGGATTGGTGCGTCGTTTCGATTCCGGTCCTGAAGTGGAGCGAAGAATTGACCCCGTGGGAGAGCCCGCCGCTATTCGGCAAAGAGGGCTTCGGCAGCGGAGCGGCAGGGACGCTGGCATATCTCCGCGAAAGTGTCCTGCCGTATTTGAACGAAGCATGCCCGGCAGGCGGAAGGCGTTATTTTCTGTGCGGATATTCTCTCGCGGGACTTTTTGCGCTGTGGAGCGCTCACCAGACCGGCGTCTTTGCGGGGATCGCGGCGGCGTCTCCTTCCGTCTGGTATCCGGGCTGGAGAGAATACGCGCGGTCGCATCCGGTAAAGGTTCCCCGCGTCTATTTGAGCCTCGGCCTGAAGGAGGAAAAGGCAAAGAACAGGGTGATGGCAACTGTCGGCGATGCCATCCGGGAACAGTATGAACTGCT
>JAILGY010000169.1:0-8313 GCA_024696325.1 bacterium
TGCATGGTTCCAGAGGACACTGAGGGCGAGCAGCGATTCCGGAGAACGCAGGTTGTCCAGGAGGCGGGCCAGTTCCTCATCCGAATGCGAGGCGACGAACATGTCCGCGTGGAGCTTTGCTATGTCATCGGAAGAATACTGCGGGAATTTCTTCTTGTAGGATTGGACGTTCTGCCCCAGGGAGAGGATGTCTTTATAGTAATGCGTCAGGCTGTCGGCATAGTCACAGCTCTTGTACAGGGATTCCATCATGACTTCGACGCATCCCCCGGACAAGCCATACAGGCTGTTGAGCAGCGCGGTATCCGTGCAGCGGCATTTCTCGACGAGCGGGATGACGCGCCTGGCGGAAGAGCTTTCGCTCTCCTCCAGGCTGCGGATCGCGGCGAACATCTCCGCGGGATCTGCATCGCGCCGGACGGGGCGGACCGTGTCCTTGCCGCCTTCCTTCGGGGGATCATCCATCTGCATGGCCAGGCGGGGATCGCGCGCCTCCGCCTTCTTCGGCGACAGCTGCAGCCCTGCCTGCCTGTCCGCCGGCAGGCGGTCGAGGATCTGCAAATGCAGGAAATTCAGCAGCGAAGCCGTGGCCGCGCAGTTCCGCCTGATCCCCGGCGCTGTCTTTTCATCGCCGGCGACGGCGGCCAGCTGGCCGAGCAGATCGTCAAGCGATCCCTTGTTCTTCCGGCACAGCCCGGCCACCTCCTCGCTGCTGCTGCCGCCGAGCAGCGCATCCAAGACGGCGCTCAGCGTTGCTTCGCGCCCGTCGTGACGCACGCTCTGCGCCAGGTCAACGGAATCGTCAAGCCCGATCAGCGTCAGGTCAACGGAAGCATCCTTGCTGCCGCCGTCTGCGTTCGTCACGGCGGCTCCGGCCTCGTCATACCGGTCGGCGGCGATGTTCGCCTGCCGCAGCAGGGTGACGTCCCCGCCGCCCCTTTGCATCGTTTGGATGAGGTTCGCCATGGGAAGGCCGAGGTGCACGAGGCGGCGCGCCCCGTCAGCGTCCATGCCGGCGGCGGCATCGCTGAATTTTTGCAGCGCGTCCGCGTTGGCGGCCGCGAATTTCCGCGCTTCCTCCTGCACGAACTCCGCCAGGACGGCTTCGTTCAGGGAACTGCCCAAGGCAGCCAGCGCTTTCCTGCCCTGCCGGAGGAATTCCGGGCTGTTCAGCGCGGCGCGGCCGATGTCCCTCGATATGCCCAGCCCGCTGAAGATGCCGTCGCAGGCGCCCTTTTCCACCTGCCGCAGGAGCGACCATTCATGGGCGGCCTGCATGCCGTCAAAACCGCCAGGGGCTGTGGCCGCCCGTGCCGCGGCATCGCAAATATAGCGGACGGCAGCGGAGACCTCTTCCTCCCCGCCCGGCTGCATGCATCCGGGATGCACCCTGCAGAAGCGGTCCAGCCCCTTGTATATCTGTAAAAGCCATTCCGTCCGCTCACTGGGACTTGCCCCTGCCGGGGCATGCTGCTCAAGGTAGTTGAGGTCGTCCACGCTGCAGTACTGGAAGAAATTCTCGTTGGGCTTGACCTGCCTTGCCTTGTCCATGAACGCCCGATGGAAGCAGTCCTCCCACGCGGAAAAGACGGAGCCTTTCTCCAGGAGCTTCTTGCTGTCGATCTCAAAGACGTTTTCCAGCAGCTTCGCCTTGTCCTGCTCCGTCTTCAGGCCGGCGAAGTTGGAGGCGTTTTTGGTGACGAGGCTGCCCAGGGCCCTCGCCTTGGAAGCGTCGTTGCCGCAATCCTGCGGCTGGAAGGCAAAGAAGCCGGAGCGCTCCAGGCGGTCCCCCTTCGAGAAAAACTCCGTGAGCATGGCGCCCAGGGGGGCGAGGCGTTTGGCGTCCGCCTCCTGCAGGGCCATTTTCTTCTTAAAGCCGGTAAGTCCGCGCTTATCCTCCGGAAGTGTCTCCGCGTCCCCCAGGTCTCTCAGGTCGAACTTCACATCGGGATGCTTTGCCCTGTAATCCATGTAAAAGGAGGTGAACTCGCGGATCATGCTGCCCGGCAGCAATTTAAAATCCGCCAGGGAGCACGCGGCCATGTTCCCCTCCCTGTGGAGCGCGACCACGTTGTCGGCTAACTTCAGGGCGGCTCTGACCCTCGCCGGAGTCAGAGGCACGTCAACGCGCATGCGCGCGCTGAGCATCTGATGGATATTGGCTGCGACATCGGCATAGCGCTTGTCGGCGACGACGGCCTTGATGAAGGCGGTATTGGCCAGGTAGTTGGACTCGGTATGCCTTCGGATATACGCGATGGGCCCCAGGGAAGTGTTGCTCAGTTCCCTGCCGTTCTCCCGTATGCGCAGGTTCTGGTCATCCCGGCTCCGGGCGGCGAGCTCTTCGAATTGGCGCAGGGTGAAGACGGATCCGTTTTGGTTGATTTGTGGCATGGGTGATCCTTTCAGGCACGGAATATGTGCATATGGGAAAAGGAATGTCCAAGGTCGTGATGTGCCGTCCCCTCGCGCAGGCTGGACAGCCGCTCTGCAGTATCGGCCAGCGCCTGGGCGTTGATCTCATGGATGCGCTCCACCCATTCATCGGAAGCTGCGAGGATGTTGTTCAGGCGGTCAATGAACAGATTGCCGTCCGCACCGGCCAGGGGCAGGAAGAAATTGAGGGCCACCATGCGCGTTTCCCGCGACCAGCTCAGGGCGCCGCCACCGGTATTGGACAACATGAAGTTGTCCTCCAGCAGGAGGGCAGGGGCTTCCGGCAGGGCGGCATCCGCAAGCTCGGCAAGCTGGATATGGGCGATGCATACCTGGTCATCGGGCAGGAAACGCAGCAGTACGGAACGGTTGAGGTAGTCAAAAGAGACAGCATGATCGGCGTCCAGGGCAAGACAAAGGCCGGTCACCTCGTTCAGGTGCGCGATGCAGCGGTCGATCTCAAATAAAGCGGACATAAAAACTCCTTGCAAATATGTGTGTCAGGACCCAAGGGCCTTATACCTCACAGAAAAGAGATGGATCCATCCCGCAAGAGTTCTGCATCTCCGCTGCCTTTTCAGCCAGCCTTTCCAGGATCAACATCTCCTCCGTGCGTGGCATCAAAAAATCCTGCGCAATGATGAATGATACTCAAAACGTGTGGTTGCTGGAAAAATATGGGGCAGAAGACATGCCGTGCCCCACAGCAGGAGTATTGCATGAAAGTTGAGTGCATGCAATTTCATGTTTTGCACTCTTTGATCTTTGCAGCCCCTCCGAATGGCGCAGCCGTGGCATGGCTGGCTACCTCCGTTCAGCTGCGTCTTCCCGCCGGAGGCCAGCCAAACAAAAAAAGGCTTGCGGCGTTTCCAGCGCAGGCCTTCAAAACTATTGGAGCGAAAAAAGTTGTCCGGCAGAAGAGCCGCCTCAATCCTCCCCCGGTACATGATGCACATGGGGACTGTCGCCCAGGGGATGGGCATGCAGATGCTGGTGGGGATGCGGCTGATCGCGGGAGACGATGCGGCAATTCTCGATGCCGATGAAATGTGTGCAGGTGGCGCGCAGAAAATCCACGTCATGGGAGATGATGATCCAGCCGCCTTCCAGCCCGTGCAGAATGCCCATGAGCTTTTTCTGGGAGAGCGGATCCAGATCGTTTGTGGGCTCGTCGAGCAGCAGGGCTTTGGGCCGCATGGACAAAATGGATGCCAGGGCTATCAGGCGTTTTTCCCCGCCGGAGAGCCGGTGGATCAGACGCTCGGCCAGATGTCCCAGTCCCAGATGTTCCAGCGTTTCCTCCGCCCGTTCCCGCGCCTCTTTGGGGGAAAGTCCCAGATTGAGCGGGCCGAAAGCCACATCTTCCAGCACGGTGGCGTGAAAGAGCTGATCTTCCGCGTTTTGCAGCACCAGCCCCACTTCCCGGCGCAAGGCCCGAAAATCCTTCTCCTTTTTGAGGATTTCGCCGTGAAAGCGGATATGTCCAGCACCAGGTTTCAGCAGTCCGGCCACCAAAAGGAAAAAGGTGCTCTTGCCGCTGCCGTTGGGGCCGTGCAGTCCAATCCTTTGCCCCGGCTCAAAGACAAACGAGGCCTCGCGCAGGATTTCGGGCCCGTCCGGGTAGGCAAAGGAAAGAGCATCCAGGGCAAAGAGCGGCGGCGTCATGGGCACAACCCGTACAGGAGAACGAGAACAAGGCAGAGGGCCAGAAACAGGGCGTCACGGCCGCCGAAACGGAACTCGGCCAGGGAATAAAAATGGCCGCTGAACCCGCGCAGCAGCATGGCCTGACGGATGCGTTCCGCCCGTTCGAGACCGCGCACCAGCGTCAGCCCTATCAGGTTGCCGAAGGTGCGGTAGGTGTGCAGGTTCAGCGCGGGTGTAAAACCGTGCAGCTTGAGCGCCCGCCCCAGTCTTTGCCATTCACCGGCCAAAAGGAAAATGGCGCGATAGGTGAAGAGCAGAAGAAACACGAACTTGCCGGGTACGCACAGGGCGGCCAGGGCGTGTCCGAAAACATCTGCCCGCATGGTGGCGACGCAGGCAAGGCTCAACAGGCCGATGGCGTTGGCCTTGAGGCTGACAAGCAGCATCAGCGCCGCGCCGGAGCGGCTGTAGCAAAACGGGCCCAGTTGAAAAAGAGCCGGGCCGGACATGCTGAAAGGCACGACAAGCCACAGAAAAAGGATGAAGAGGTTGACAAGCGCCAGACGGCGAAACAGCGGACCCAAAGGCGGCCGGGAACAGCACAGAAGAAGAAACGCAAGCGCCAGGGAAATCCCGGCCTGGAGCGGATGCCCGCAAACCGCAATGAGGACGGAAAAGCCAAAGGCCGCAGCCACCCGCAGGCGGGCGTCCAAACGGTGCACCCAGGTATGGCCCTGGGCGAAAGATTCGGCAAACGATTCGGCAAACACGGCTTTCAGCTCCGCTTGCGGCGGCGATTGTTCAGGGCGAACAGGACTGAAAAGATGCCTATGATCCAGCCGATGCCGCCAACGATTTCGGTCAGGCCGGGGCCTTCGGCATTCCGCTCGGCCTCAAACCGGGCCCGCTCTTCCCGCAGGCGGGCCTCCAGTCCCTCGGGACTGATGCACCGCGACGTTCCGGAGGATTGAACGGCCATTCCGGCACTCTGTCCGGCTGCTTCGGTCTGTCCGGGCCGGACGGACGACGAAACGGCGGATGGTGCTCCGGCAAGGCCCCGACGCAGATCGGTCGCGTCGATGCGCCACTCGGCCCGGTGCCCTTCCCCCGCATTGAGTACCACCAGCACGTCGTCCGGATGGGCCGCAAGTTCCGGCGGGATGGCAAGCCGCGCCGCGCCCCGGGCATCGCTTTGACCGCTCACCAGCAGTTTTCCGCTTGCCGCATCCAGCACCTCAACCCTGGCGTTTTGCGCCGGGCTCTTCTTGCTGAAACGGCAGTCCGCCACAATTTCTCCCCCCTCCACGAAGGCATGGAGATGCACCCGGTGAGCCGAAACGGGCGAAGCCGTCATCAGGACCATCAGGCAGAAAAGCAGCCCAACGAAAAAACGCCTCACGATCCGACCTCCTTCCTCTCACCCCAATACCGTCATCCAACTCCCCCACCCGCTCCGCGGGAGCCCTGCATTTTCCTGCGGGCATCGGACTTCATCCCATGCCCTTGGAAAAGCCAGAGAGGGGGCCAATATCCTCAACGATCCCGCAGACTTGGCTCCGGAGAAAAATCCAGCATTTCCGGCCGCACCCTGGCCACAAAGGCCACCGCCGAGACCGTCACCAGCCCTTCCACCACCGCGATCGGAATATGGGCCAGCAGCAGCAGTTTGGCTGCCGCGGCAAAACCCTCATCCGTAAAGGCGAGGCTTGCTGCGGTGCACACAGCCGCGCCCAACACACTGCCCGCTCCGCAGCAAAAGGCGGCAAGCGCGCGGGAACAGCCAACGCGGCTCAGCCAGGGCCGGGCCAGAAGCCCCGCCACGACCGCAGGCATCGCCATGTTCCAGGTGTTGACGCCCAGCGTGGTCAGGCCGCCGAACTGAAAGAGAATGGCCTGCAGCAGCAGGGCCACGGCCAGAGCCGGAAAGACGGCCCAGCCCAGAAAGAGTCCTGCCAGACCGTTGAGCAGCAAGTGCGCGCTGGTGGCCGGGCCGACCGGTACATGCACAAGCGATCCGGTAAAAAAGACGGCGGCCAGAAGCGCCGTGGGCATGAGCCGGTTTTCATCCAGTTTGCGCAAACCCACGGCGCAACCACCCAAAGCCAGTGCGCCGCCGGCAACCAGAACCGGAGCGGAAAGAACTCCTTCGGCTATATGCATGATTCTACTTCCGAACCGGGTTTACGAACTGCGCCCAGAGTACCGCGCCCAGCTCCACATCTTTGGGAGCGCCATTGTGGGGCATCTTCTCGGACGCGGTGTTCAGCGCGGCAAAGCCCCACCAGCCCTCAAAAGGCACGGCATAGGAGAAGACGCCGTTGTCGTCCGCCTTCACTACCTGGGTAATGAACACATCCGCCGGAGCCTCATAGCGCCCATCCCGGTTGTAGAACTCCACCTCCACTTCCGCGCCAGGTACGGGTTTGCCATCCAGAAGCACCCGCCCCTGGAACAGATTGCCCACGTAGTTGCCAAAGGGGCGGCTCAAAGGGACGATTTCCGTCTTCAGGCCCACAGGTTCATCCCAGCCTTCGTCCCCGCCCAGGGCGCTGACAAAAGTCTTGGTATAGTGAATGATGTAGCAATCCTCGGCCGGTTCCCAGTAAGGTTTGGGTTCCATCACAAACTGATGAAGGGCGGGCTTGAAAGCGCTGAAAACCACGCTCCAGGCCTCTTTTCCAAACACTTTGACGGGTTTAAGCTCCGGAAGAAGATCCCGCTTTTCGCCATCCGTCACAACGTAGAAGGCGGCGGGTTTTTCCATCGTCATGCCATTCCGCTCCATTGGATGGGAAAACGACAGCTGCAGGTTGACCGTGGTTTCCTTCTGGCTGGTGACAAGAGCCCTGTCGGGAATAAGCATCCCGAAATGAGCCTGGGCCGTAAAGGCGAAAAGCATGAGGATCGACAGCGTGGACAAACCGATGCGACACATAGGAATACCTCCCGGAAAAAGTTGTTGAACAGGTCTCGTGCCTTCAGGAAGCTTTCCGGCACAGATGCAGCAGCGTGATCTCCGCCGGTACGCCGATACGCACCGGAAAACCGTTCCAGATGCCGCTGCCGCGGCTCACGTAGAGCTGCAGCGTACCCACCTGGTAGCGCCCAGCAACAAAACCGCCGTTGAAACGCGCCACCAGCAGATCCATTCCGCGGATCATCCCGCCGTGGGTATGCCCGGACAGCTGCAGGTTCACCCCGTGCTTTGCGGCTTCCGGCGCGAGTGCGGGACGATGGGAAAGCAGGATTTTGACTGTCTCCGGAGACGTTCCGGCAAAGGTCTTTTCAATATCCGGCGTCTCGAGTCCAAAACGCGCGGCCACCGTATCGGTGACTCCTCCCAGAATGATTTTCCCCGAAAAAAGCGGTACGTGGCCGTTTTCCAGCATGCGTACCCCCAACTGGGGCAGAAGCCGCATCCATTCGGCATAGCCTGAGTAGTACTCGTGATTGCCGGGCACCCCGAAAACCCCATAGGGCGCGCTCAGAGCCGAAAGCGCCAGAAGGTTGTTGCCCCGCTGCGCCACGGTGCCATCGACAAAATCGCCGACGATCACCACAATATCCGGTTTCAGGATGTTGGTTCGGCGCACCATTTCGGCGATTTGGCGGCCCTCTGTCAGGCAGTGGGCATGCAGATCGGCCAGTACCGCAATGGTCAACCCTTCGGCTTCCGGAGGAAGCTGCGCGATGCTTATCCGCTCTTCCCGCACCTGGGGCGGCTCCGCTCCGTTAAACATCCCCAGCGTCGCCAGGCCTGCGGCAAAGGCCAGGAGCAGCAGGTTGATACGGGACGCTCGAGCACGCAACCACCTGTTCAAACCGCTGTTTCGCGCCAAAAGTCCCGGCAGCAGACGCAGCAGATCCGCAAACAGCAGCAAAAAGAAGAAGATGAAGAGCACCGCATACAGCCAGGCACCGCCCCAAAGCAACTCCTTGGGCAGATCCGGCGCGAAAAACATCCCCCCGCCGAAAGATGAAAGCAGGCGGAACTTGAAGGCCGCAAGCAAGGCAAGCGCAGCCATCAGCACCTTCCAGCACCCCCGGCATGAAAGCGGCCACACAAAGCGGACAACAACATACACCGCCAGCAGCAGGTTGAATATCAGCATACGCATTTCATAAGAACCTTTCGGCAAATCCGGGAAAAAGATGTTTCAAATTCTTGAATTTCTTTCCAGATTGCGCAATATCATACTTCGGAACCCGGTTTTGCCAAAGGGCATATCA
>JAILGY010000189.1:0-3433 GCA_024696325.1 bacterium
CGGCATGGACAGCGACGATGATTGAAACGGCCTTCCAGAAGGCCACAGAAAACGGCGATCGGCGTCGGATGCTTATGTGGTACGGTAACTAGAGAAAGGGGGAACAGATGTACAGAACAGATGAAACATACAAGGCACTTGAAGCACTAATCAAAAGCGCTGGAGTAAAAATCCGATATACCAGCATTCCAGACGATAGCATTAAGGGCCCATTATGGGCGAGATCTGAGCCACAGGGGCAAATAATAGAAATGCCCGAAGACCAAACGACATTTGAATGCACAGAGCAAGCTTGTTTGATTTTAGGGCATGAAATGGGACATATACTCGCAGACAAAGATAGCTCAGACGAAATAACAGAAAGCGTAAAAAATGAAGCTATTTGCGATCTAGTGGGATACTATCTTTACAGGCTTGCAGAAATGATCGCAGGAACAGCGGCAGAAGAACGGCTATTGCAAGCAAGTAAAGAACAGGAAAAATAAAATTGAACTGATAGCAACCAGAACGGGCGGCAACCGGGGAAACCGGTAAGCCGCCTTTTTTATCCGGAAATACAGCGTCGCATCTGGAGATGTGTAGAACAGTCCATAAAATGACGGCAGAGGAATCTGTAATCACACCAAGACTAAAATCCATGACGGAATATGGTATTTTTGATGGTATCGGATTTTAGGTAGGATGTTTTCTGAAGTAAAAACGTGGAGTTACAGAATAAATCATTTCCTGGTGGAGGAAATGCGCTGGGGCGGGGAAGATATGCAGGGGGCGCTTATCCTGGCGGGATGATCGCCCCTTTCTTTTGGTGAACGTTTGGAATGGTGTTTAATGCAGGGCGCTTTTTATTTTTTTCTCCCTGCTTATTGACGGAAAATCCTGCAAATGACGGTATTTCTGGCGGCATTACAAGAAACTCAATCAATATTTATTAATAATATTGCATAGTTATATCTACATTGCCGACTTTTTCAGGAAGCGGGCGCTCCACCCACAATTTGCAACTGCAAGGATTTGACACCCCGGAAGTGATTCACGCTCAGACGGTACACAAAGTCTGCCGTTCGGCCCACATTTATCCCCAGGCCAAAGTTTTCCATTCCGGTGGTGTTGAACCAGATGGCGGGAAAAGAACGTCCCTCACGTTCCAGAAGCAGGCGCAGATGGCCGCCACGCCCCACCAGCTGCCGTTTGACCACCGCAAAACGACCGATGAGAAGCGGCATGGCAAAATCGTTTCCCCAGGGTTCCAGACGGCCAAGAATGTCCATGGTCTCCAGCGTCAGCAATTCGGCCGGCCAGTCGGCGTCCACATAGTAGACCGGCCGCAGGGGTGCATCGCCCAGCTGACGGCGGGTTTCCGCCTCAAACAAGGAGACAAAGCGGGGAAAATCCTCCAGAGCAAGTGTCGCACCCGCCGCGCCTTCGTGTCCGCCAAAGGCGCAGAGCAAGCCTGGCGCCGCATCGGCAACCGCCTGCAGCGCATCACGGACATGAAAGCCGGGAATGCCGCGAAAACTCCCGGAGATCAGGCCATCCTTTCCGGCCGATGGCGCGAACAGCGCGGTAGGTTTGCCGAAAATATCCACCAGCCGGCTGGCGGTAATGCCATGCACACCGCAATGGCCTTCCTCCAGATAGAGCACCAGAGATTGCCCCTGATGGCCTTCGGCCTTCGTCAGTGCGCTCAGCCGCAGCTGGCGCTCCACTTCCCGCCGGGTATAATTCTCCTGTTCCAGAAGCTGCCATCGATACGCGGCCTCCGCATCGGTGGGAGCGATAAAGAAATGAAAACCGGCATCCGCCCAGTTCATTCGGCCGGCGGCGGCCACCGGCGGCGCAAGTTTGAAGGCCACCGTCTCGGCGGTTACTTCGCCCTCCTGTTCCGCAAGAAAGACCCGCCAGGCGGGGCGCCGGCGCTCGTTAATCAATGCCAGGCCGCGGCGAGCCAACAGACGGTTGATCCAGCTGCGATCCGGACGCAGCGAAACACAGTCGGCGACTGTCGCCACAGCCACATAGTCAAGCAGGGCAGCCACACTCTCGACATGCTGCCGCAATCCGGTTTCCAGAAGCCGGCTGCGCACCTTCGCCATGACCAGAAAGGCCACTGCCGCGCCGCACAGATTCGGATCATAGCCGCTGTCGGGACTCTTGGGATTGACCACCGCCAGCGCGGAAGGTGGTGCGCCTTCCGCCGGAAGAAGATGGTGATCGGTGACAATGACCTCCACACCTTCGGCCTTCAGCCAGGCTATGCGTTCCTCGTCGCTGCTGCCCTTGTCTGCGGTAATGGTGAGCGTCGCGCCCGAGGCCTTTATCCGCTCCGCAACCGGCATGCTCAGCCCGTAGCCTTCGGTCAGCCGGTGACTGGTCACCACGGTCAGGCGTTCGGCAGGCACGCCAAAATGATCGGTAAAAGCCGTCCAGAGTACCGCGGCCGATGCAATACCATCCGAATCATGGTCGCAGGCAAAGGCTATTTTTTCTCCGCGTTCTATCGCCTGGACAATACGCTCCACCGCCCGGTTCATTCCGGGAATCCGGCCCGGATCAGGCAGACGCGCCAGTTCTCCCTCGCTCAGATCGGCAAGCGGCACCGGCTGCTCCAGACGGCGCGCCAGCACATCCGCAAGCCAGATGGGCAGGCCATCCTGTCTCAAAGACTCATAGACGTCTTCCGCCCGCGGCCGTAATCTGATTTGCCATTCATCGGGAGCACGCATTGCCATCACCAAAAGAAAAAGCGGAAGCGCCCTGCACGACGCTTCTGCTTTTTCCATTCAACTTCCAAAACAAGTAAAAAATACTGGAGAAAATTTTTACGGAGCTTCCTGCCCCTGCCGATCTCCGCTTTGCCGGAATTCCAATCACCATCGACGGCCAGCGGGGAAACATTGCCACCCTATTTCTGAGACATTTCGCCGGGTACCTTAGCGATGGTGGCCACCATGAGAGTGACCGCCTCCTCCACCGGGGCCCCGATGGTCGCCATGCCCGGGAGAGTGATGATGATGCGGCGAATGAGAGTCATAAGGATCCTCGTCATGATGATGGTGGTGGTGAGGAGGAGGGCTGCACCCGCAACAGAAGCACAGAAGCACCGTCACCAGCAAAACCGATACTATCCCGGAGCTTTTCATATCCATTCCCTTTCCGTTTTCCACCAGAAGACCGAAAACTTCCGTGCCTTTTTCAGAGCTGTGCCAGCGCCTGTTCGATATCGGCAATGATATCCGCAACATCTTCCAGACCAACAGAGAAACGGATGAGATCGGGACGAACGCCGCAGGCCACCAGCTGTTCGTCCGTCAACTGCCGGTGCGTGGTGCTGGCCGGATGCAGCAGGCAGGAGCGCGCGTCCGCGACATGCGTCGCAATCGCCGCCATTTTCAGGTTGTCCATAAAGGCCGTGGCCGCAGCACGCCCCCCGGTA
>JAILGY010000200.1:0-3620 GCA_024696325.1 bacterium
GCACCGGCTCATCGCCCTGCACATCCCCTTTGACCAGTGCCAGATGCTGCGCCTTGTCAATGACATTCTCATAACCGATGGCCTTGAACGTCCCCCCATAGGTGGTCGGCAACACCGTTTCGGCAACCCGGCGCACCATAACCTCATTGCGTATCCGGTAGGCCACCAGATCGGCAATGCTGACGATCCGGATGCCGTGTTTCCGGGAAAATTCCTGTAACTGAGGACGACGCGCCATTGTGCCATCCTCATTCATGACCTCGCAGATGACACCCGCCGGCTTCAATCCGGCCAGCCGCGCCAGATCCACGGAACCTTCCGTCTGTCCGGTGCGTACCAACACTCCGCCGTTACGGGCCCGCAGCGGAAAAACATGACCGGGACGGGCCAAATCGGAGGCTTTCGCGCCATCCGCAATCGCCACCTGGATGGTGCGGGCGCGATCGGCCGCGGAAATGCCGGTGGTCACCCCCTGGCGCGCCTCAATGGAAATGGTGAAGGCCGTGCCAAAGCTGGAGGTATTGTGCTGCACCATCAGCGGCAGATCCAGCAGATCGGCCTGTTCTTCGGTCAGCGACAAACAGATCAGCCCCCGTCCTTCCCTGGCCATGAAGTTGATGGCTTCCGGCGTCACCTTCTCGGCCGCCATGGTCAAATCCCCTTCATTTTCCCGATCCTCGTCATCCACCAGAATGACCATTTTCCCGGCTCGAATATCTTCCAAAGCAGCTGCAATACTGGTTTCCACAGACATGGCTTAAAACACCCTCACAAAACGTTGAACCGCTTCCCGCGGACTTGAAAAACTTTCTCTTCCATCATTGAACACATTTTATTTGCGCCGTCTTCTACAAAAAACCGTGTCCAGCCAAAAAGGCCTCCGTCAGCGGGGACCTTGCCGGCGGATCTTCCCGAATTGACGCAGTCTCGTTCGATCCGGCAAGCAAACGTTCGGCAAAGCGGGCAAAAATATCAACCTCAATGTTGACCCGATCGCCTACCTTCCGCTGCCGCAAGGTAGTCTTTTCCAGAGTATGGGGAATGACGGCGATGGCAAATCCGTCTGGCGAGACCGTGTTGACCGTCAGACTGATGCCATCGATGGCCACCGAGCCCTTGGAAACAAGATAGCGGCCGAGAGAAGGCGCAAGCTGAAACGCCATGCGGATCGCATTGCCGTCCGCGTTCCGCGAAGCCAGCCGCGCGATTCCGTCCACATGGCCATACACCAGATGCCCGCCAAGTCGATCCCCCAGACGTAAAGCCCGCTCCAAATTGACCGGCGTATGCGCAACCAGATCGTCAAATGTCGTGCAGGAACGGGTTTCCGGAGACACATCGGCTTCAAAGGCATCTTCGTGCAGGGCCGTAACCGTCAAACATACGCCGTTGACCGCCACGCTGTCGCCCAGCCGGATTTCGGAAAGCGGCAGGGCGGTTTGCACCGTCAGAACCAGCCCGCCGGCCTGGCGCCGCACCGCTCGCACTTCTCCTATATCCTCGATCAGACCGGTGAACATGCCACATCTCCCTCAATGAGCACATCTCCCTCCACCGGCGTTATCCGCACCCGGGAAAGAGGCAGTGCCTCGGCCATCCGCGACACACCAGCGCCTGCAAACAGCGGCACACCGTCACCACCGCCCAAAATTTTTGGCGCAACAAACAGCATAACCCGATCCACCAGTCCGGCCCGCCACAGGGAAGCGTTCAAGCGGCTTCCTCCTTCCACCAGCACATGCTGGACGCCCCGGCGACCCAGCTGCACCAAAACGGCCTCCATGTCCAAAGCATCCCCTGCATCGGCCAGCCGTACAATTTCTGCGCCCTGCATACGCAGAAGCTGCGCCTGCTCCTCCGAAGCCCGTTCCGAGGTCAGGATTAGCGTGCCCGCCTCCGACGAGGAGTGCAGCACCCTGGCCGTTTCCGGCGTTTCCAGATCCCGGTCGACAATCACCCGCAGCGCATCGCGTCCGCCTTCCTGAAGGCGTGTGGTCAGCAGCGGATCGTCCTTCAAGACCGTACCGGCTCCCACCATAACGGCATCCACTTCGTTACGCAACTGATGCACCTTTAAGCGGCTCATCTCATTGGAGATCCAGCGGGAATCCCCGGAAGCTGTCGCCAGCCAGCCATCCAGTGTCAGCGCGGCCTTGAGCGTCACCAACGGACGTCCGGTCCGCATCCACCGGGCAAAGGGCGCGATCAGACGCCGGCACTCCTCTTCCAGCACGCCGCAACGTGTGACGATACCGGCCGCGTTCAGACGCGCCAGCCCTGCGCCATGCACCTTGAGGTTGGGATCCTGGCAGCCCACAAAAACCCTTGCCACCCCAGCACGAATGATGGCGTCCGCGCAGGGCGGCGTTTTGCCCATATGCGAACAGGGTTCCAGCGTCACATAGAGATCCGCGCCCCGGGCACGCTGGCCGGCCTCCCGCAAGGCATAGATCTCGGCATGAGGCATGCCCGCCGCAGGATGGAAACCGCTGCCGACGATTTCGCCGCCGGAAACGACCACCGCCCCCACCGCCGGATTGGGACTGGTTCTTCCCAGGCCCCGCCGTGCCAGTTCCAGCGCCCGTTTCATAAACCGTTCTGCACTGTCCATACGCAAAAAGCTTCTTTACTGCTGCTTTTTCAGCAGATCCTTCAGCTCCAGCATGAATTCTCCCAAATCCTTGAATTCCCGGTAGACTGAAGCAAAACGCACATAGGCCACCTGATCCACGTCGTGAAGCGCACGCATCACCGCCTCCCCAATGTCCTGCGTCTCCACTTCCCGCTCGCCACGTTCCAACAGACTGGCCTCGATCTGGTTCACCATCTCCTCAATCGTCGTCAGCGACACCGGACGTTTTTCACAGGCCCGCAAAATGCCGGCGATAATCTTCTGACGATCGAAAGGCTCACGGCGTCCGTCCTTCTTCACCACCAGCAGCATCATCTTTTCCACCCGCTCGTAGGTTGTGAACCGCCGCTGGCAGGAAACGCACTGCCTCCGCCGCCGGATGGCGTCTCCGTCGCCAAACAGCCGGGAATTGGTCACACGGGTTTCGGGAAAGGAGCAAAAAGGACACTTCACGTATGGACTGCCTTGCCGCTAAGAAGAAAGTTTGACAAAGGAGATCTGCCCGGACAACATATCCAGAGCCTTTTCGTCCGGATATCCTTCCCCGTACACGACATGCTGCACACCTGCCTGAACCAGCATTTTTGCACAGATAAAGCACGGGGAAATCGTGCAGAACAGGGTAGCGCCCTCGGTGCTGATGCCATGCCGGGCCGCCTGAATAATGACGTTCTGCTCCGCATGGATGCCCCGGCACAGTTCATGGCGTTCACCGGAAGGGATGCCGAGGCGCGCTCGCAGACAGCCCACCGCCTCGCAATGCTCCATGCCGGAAGGAGCACCATTATAGCCGGTCGCCAGCAGCCGCTTCTCCCGGACCAGCACCGCACCCACCTGGCGGCGCAGACATGTGGACCGCTTCGCCACCAGATGGGCAATCTCCATGAAATATTCGTCCCAGGATGGCCGTATCATTGCAGCAAACGGGCATACAACGGATGCTTGCGGCAGAGTTCCGCCACTTCGTTCCGAATCGCCTGCAAACGGG
>JAILGY010000230.1:0-2768 GCA_024696325.1 bacterium
AAACGGCCCAGAATCAGATACAGCCCGACATGCGCCATGACTCCCATCATGACGCCGTTGGCGACACTGCTTGAAAACGTCATGAACAAAATGCACAGAAAGGCGGGGATACCCTCAATCGGATTGTTGAAGTTGATGCCCTGAACCGAGGAGAACAGGGACAGGCCGACCATCAGCAGTGCCGGCGCGCTGGCGACCAGCGGAATGGAAAGGAAGAGCGGCGCCAGGAAAAGCGACAGGCCCAGCAGCACTGCCGTGCACAGCGCGGTCAGGCCGGTGCGGCCGCCTTCGGTGATGCCGGCAGAGGATTCGATGCTGGTGCTGATGGTGGAGGTGCCAAAGATGGCGCCGGCGGTGGTGCCAAAGGCATCGGCAAAGAGCGCTTCCTTGCAGTTGGAGATGGTGCCGTCGGCATGCACCATGCCGGCCTTTACGGCGCAGCCGATAAGCGTGCCGACCGTGTCGAAGATGTCGATGGTCAGCAGGGTGAAGAGCACCATCAGAAAATCAAGGCTGAACATCTCACCGAATTCGAAACACCAGAAGGTGGGGCCAAGACTGGGGGGAAACCAGTTGCCGGTGGCGTAATGGGTTATGCCCAGCGGCACGCCGAGCAGGGTGAGGGCTATGATGCCCATGAGCAGAGCGCCACGCACCTTGAAGGCCAGCAAACTGCCGGTGAGAATCAGGCCGGTGAACAGCAGAAGCGCCTGGGGCGAGGTGATATCGCCCAGGATCAGCAGCTCGCTTGCTCCGGAGGCGATGAGGCCGGCATTTTTCAGGGCGATGGTGGCGATGAACAGGCCCAGCCCCACGGATATGGCGTTTTTCAGGCTGGCGGGAATGCCGTAGACGATGGCCTCCCGGATGTTGAAAAAGGTCATGAAGATGAAGAGCAGGCCTTCGACAAAGACGGCGGTCAACGCGAATTGCCAGGAGTGCCCCATGTTGAGCACGACAGTGTTGGCGATAAAAAGGTTGATTCCTACTCCCGGCGTCAGCGCGAAGGGAAGATTGGCGCTTAAGGCCATGACCAGCGTAGCCAGCGCCGAAGAGAGCGCCGTGGCGGTAAAAACCGCGCCGGCGTCCATGCCGGCCCCGGCAAGAACGGCCGGATTAACCGCCAGAATGTAGGCCAGGGTGAAAAAGGTGGTCACGCCTGCAGTCAGTTCGGTTCTGATCGTGGTTTTCCGTCTGGAAAGCTTGAAAAATCTGTTTATATCCATAGATTTTTCCTCCAGTCCCCGGCAATTTGTTTGAACGATGTTCCTGAACGTGCGTCGTGGACCTCCCGGTGACCGGTTTTATGATCCGCTCATCGGTCTCTGGCCGCCGCGTTCAGCTCTTCCAGCAGACGAGTGGTCTCCACATCGTGGAATTCCGCGCAGTGTTTGACGGTGCTCAGTCCGGCAAGCTGACAGTCGAGACAGTCGAGCCCGAAGCGTTCAAACACTTCCCGCGTTTGCGGATAGCGCCGGACGATTTCTTCCAGTGACATCTCCAGAGTAATCATGGCCTGTTCTCCTCTGCTTCAGATCCGTACGGTCTCATTGTTCCAGGAATCGGAGCGGGCGGCAAATTTTTTGCGCAGTGCCTCCTGCACCGGAGGCGGCACGAAGGAATCGACGTTTCCGCCGTGCGAGGCGACTTCCTTGACCACGGACGAGCTTAAAAAGGCGTAGGGCAGCGAGGTCATCAGGAACAGGGTTTCCGTGTTCTTGTCCAGCTGATGGTTGGTCTGGGCGATTTGATATTCGTATTCGAAGTCGGAAACGGCCCGCAGTCCGCGCAGGATGATATGCGCCCTGCGGCGCCGGATGTAGTCGATGAGCAGGCCGTTGAAGGTGTCCACCTCCAGATGCGGATTGCTGCCCACAGTTTTCCGCACCAGTTCCAGCCGTTCGTCAATGTTGAAGAGCGGCGTCTTTTCATCGTTGTTGGCGACGGCCACAATCAGGTGATCGAAGATTTCCAGACCTCGCGTGATGATGTCCAGATGCCCCAGCGTAATGGGGTCGAAGGAGCCGGGGTAGACAGCGATTCTGTGTTGATTCATGGTTTCCCTCCCAAACATTGGCAGGTTGAGATCTGTGAAAAGCGGGTGATTGACGCGGCCGTGCCGTCATCAGTTCCCGGGCGTCACGGCGAAGAGGTGCAGTGCCGTGTCGCCGTATACCACCGTGCGGAACCGGCAGAGGGAGCCGAACTGCCCGGCGAGCACCTCATCTTTTTGCGTTTCGGCGCATACTGTGGCATTCGGAGCCGCCAGCTCGCGCCGGGCAATGGTTTCCAGCGCGGGTGGCAACAGATCCTTATGATACGGCGGATCAAGAAAGATGAGATCATATTTTTCGTCCAGGCGCGGCAGAATCGCCGACACCTCCGCCGCAAGCAGGTGAGCGCGCGCCTCCAGGCCGCAGCGGCGCAGGTTTTCCCGGATGAGCGTCTGCGCGCGCGGCGAGCGCTCCACGAAGGTTGCCTTCTGCGCGCCGCGGCTCAGAGCTTCGATACCCAGCGCGCCGGTGCCGGCAAACAGATCCAGTACCTGGAAGCCTTCCGGCGAGCCCATCCTGCTGAACAGGATGCTGAACAGTGCTTCCCGAATCCGGTCGGCCGTGGGGCGAATGGCGCTGCCCTCAAATTCGGCAAGCTTTCTTCCTCTGGCAAAACCGCCTATTATCCGCATGGTGCATGTATCCTTTGCACGCCAGTCAATGTCGTGGTTTATTGTGCTTTTGGATGTGTCGTTTTGAGAGGTTCTTTTCAAA
>JAILGY010000007.1:0-13933 GCA_024696325.1 bacterium
CACTCCAAAAAAGGCAGTTCCCGGCCAGTGCGTCCCCGTGATGTGGCTTGCTATCGCCGTCAGGGAGCGGAAGCTCTTGCCATCGTACTCATACTCCCGATAACCGTGGTAGATGACCTCGTATGTCCTGCCGTGCCATTCGCGCATGAACTTCGTGCCAGGGACTATTTTCGTTCCAGGCTGATAGGGGATGTCAGGCGTTTTCAAGGTTGCAAGGTCGTCTTCGTCGGCAAGTCTGTCGAGAAACTCCGCGTCGCTTTTCGAGAGGCCGCCAAGCCTTCGTTCCTGGAGGCGATAGGCTATTCGTCGCCTCAATGTCTCCATGCGAAAGCCTTTGGCCTCGAAGCCATAGAGTTGCTTGAAATACTTGCGCAGGTCGGCGAGTTTGAGTTGTTCAATCTCCGCGAGAAGATTCTTCAAGAGCGTGTCGTCTGATTCAGTCATGTTTGCCTCCGTTGGTTGGTAACACGCCTTTATTTGAATCCGTCTTTCCTGCTTTACAAATCGGATTTCGCGTTATTCTGGATTATTTTCTTTTATTCTGTCTTCTAAAAAGAGACAGATTTTTGGTATGTCCGTTGGGGAGAGCAAAAGTAAGCGTTTTTTAAGAAACAGTGCCAAAAGGGTCACTATAATAAGGATAGAAAGGTCGTGAAAATACAAAACAGGAGGTTACACACATGAGGAAGCAGGAGCAAAAGGGTAAAATCACAGCATTGTACGAAAGGTTATCTCACGACGATGGGCGGTCTGACGAGAGCGTGTCCGTAGAAAATCAAAAGCGCATCCTGGAGGACTACGCCCGAAAAAATGGCTTCACTAATGTCCGCCACTTCACCGATGACGGGGTGCGGGGAACGACCTTCAAGCGGCCCGGCCTGGACGCTATGGTGGACGAGATACGGGCCGGAAATGTGGCTACCGTCATTGTCAAAGACCAGAGCAGAATAGGCCGTGACGTGGTGGAGGTCGGCTTGCTCAAACGCACCTTTGACGAGTACAACGTCCGCTTTATCGCCGCCAATGACAACCTGGACACCGCCAATGGATTTGATATTATGTCCATCTTCCGGGATGTGATAAATGAGTGGTACGTTGCTGACACCAGCCGCAAAATCAAGACCGTTTTCAAGTCCAGAATGGAAAAGGGCCTGCGCTGTTCGGGGGCCGTCCCCTATGGCTATCTCGCCTCAAAAGAAGAAAAGGGCGAGTGGGTGATCGACGAGGAAGCTGCCGCCGTTGTGCGCCGCATCTTTCAGATGGTCATGGACGGTCAGAGCGTCAACGGCATCGCCCGAACGCTGCGGGCCGAGCAAATCCCCATCCCTTCCGAACACTGGAAGCGTATCGGCTGTCCTGTTCGAGCCAACAGCTACCGCGACCCCTACGCATGGTCTGCCACCACCCTGGGTTATATTCTTAAAAGGCCGGAGTACCTGGGGCGCAAGGTGCTGGGCAAGACTGTCTGTGAGAACTACAAGACTAAAAGCACCCGCAGGACAATGCCAGAGGAACAATTTGTATTTGAGGGAGCCGTCCCCGCCATCATTGACGAAGAAACGTGGCACAATGTTCAGCGTTTGCGGGAAACCAAGCGCCGGACACCCAAGCGGAGTAATGCCCCTAACCGTTTAACCGGACTGCTCTACTGTGCCGACTGCGGCGCAAAGCTGACCCACCACAACAGTCTTGTCCAAGGCAAGTACATTGACGATGCTTTCACCTGTTCCAGATACCGGGCACCTATGGAGGATTGCACCATTCACTATGTTGCCACGCAAAAGCTGGAAGCGGCGATCCTCTCCGCCATCCAGCGGATAAGCTGGTATGTCCGCAACAACGAGCAGGAGTTTGTTCAGCGGGTTCGAAAGGCATCCAGTCTGCGCCAGGAGGAAGCAGTCAAGGATTGCCGGAAACAGATTGTCCAGGCGAAGAAGCGCCACGCCGAACTGGACGGACTGGTGAAGAAGCTGTACGAGGCCAACGCCACGGGCAAGCTGCCGGATAAGCATTTCAGCCGTCTCCTTGCCGAGTATGACGAGGAACAGGCCGCGCTGGAAGCCTCCATGACGGAGTGGCAGGGCTTGCTGGACAACTGGAACGCCGACCGGGTGAGAATGACGGAGTTTATCGACCTTGCCAAGCGGTACACCGATTTTTCGGAACTGACTACGCCCATTCTCAATGAGTTTATCGAGAAAATCGTTGTCCATGAGGGCAACGGACGGGGAAAGCAGCGCCGTCAGCGGTTAGATTTCTATTTCAATTTCATTGGCGCGTTTGAGGTTCCCGCCGACATTGTGACCCCGATGGAGCAGGAGGAAGAACGCCGCCAGCAGGAGGAACAGGCAGAGAAAGAGGAACGCTCCCAGGTGCTTGCCCAGGTTCGGTATGAGAGGTACAAGCAGGAGCGCCGGGAGTTTACCGCGAGGAAGCGGGCGGGCCTGTTGACCCCGGAGGAACAGGCGGAGGAAGAACGGCGGTTAGAGCGCAATCGGGCCTATCAGCAGAAGCAACGCGACAAGAAAAAGGCCAGTCAGCCAGAGAAGCCTCGCAAACGCTCACTGAAGGAACTCGCCAAGCTGGATGGAGCCGATCTCACCCCGGAGGAAGCGGAGCGGCTTGCGGCGCACCGCCAGAAGAAAGCCGAGCAGCACAAAGCGTGGCGTGACAGGCAGAAGTCCGCACAGCCCCCGAAGCCCCAACAGCGGACGTTGAAAGAACTTGCCAGATGTGCCGAGGCAGGTTTGCCTCTCACCCTAGAAGAAGCGGAACGGCTGGAAGCCCATCGCAATCGGAAAAAGGCGGCTTTGCAGGATTTGAAAGCCCGCGCCGAAACCGACCCGGTAGCGGCGGCAGAGTTGGCGCAGCAGAGAGCGCAACAGTCAGAAGCGGTAAAGAAGTCCCGTCAGAAAATGTATGCGGACGCTGCCGCCGGAGATCCCGAAGCCCAGGCCCGGTATGAACGTATGCTTGCCGCGAGGCGGGAGAACTACCACAGGAAGAAACAGGCAGAAGCCGAAGCTGCTCAAGTCAGCTAACGTAGATACAGAAAACGCCAGGGACAACGATAGTCCGTGGCGTTTTTGTCATTACTGCCGTTCCAGCAAATCCATATATTTCTGACGTTCGCCCTCCGGGACTTTCAGCGCCGCCATAGCCTGTTCAATGGTCAGCCCCATCGTTTCCATGAGGTTTTTGATAGAGGACAAGATACCTTTAGCAACGCCTTTTTCCTCAACGCCCTTGCTCAAATTACACATGACCGACACCTCCCTTTCCATTGTCTGCGTCATTTGAATGTCGTAATCGTCCTGCAAAATTTTCCGCTTTTCCGCCTCGCTGGTTTCGTTGGAGAGAAGCACATCCAGCATCCGCAATACGCCGTCATAATTTGACCCATCCGGCCCGCCAAGGCACAGCATGATGATGGACAGCAAATCATAATTCCTGATGGGTTCTTTGCCCTCGCCGACCAGATATTCTTCCACCAGCCGATACCGGGTAATGGTGTTCTCTCGATACTGCGGCGGTTTCATGCAAATCCAGATGGAGTAGACCTTCTTGATTTTCTCATAATGGGAGCCAGTGAACTCCCTGCCGTACTGGGAAGAAATCATGCGGCAACAGTAGTATATGCCACGCTTTATCAGCGGATAGCCGGGGTAAAAATCGTTCTGGGCCTCCACGTTGATGATGAGGGCAATTTGTTCCTCGGAGTCGGGAACGATGGCGCGGAAGCGAATGTCATAGGTGACTGTCCCCTCGCGCACCGATTTGTCCTCGGTGTCCATGCCGCTGATGACTGTGCCACCCTCGTCCGGCAGCACCGGGACGGCGGACACCTGGGGTTGGCCCTCAATGTACTTCTCGGCAATATCATTGACATCGCAATCCTTGTATTCTTCCAGGCAGGACTTCATAATCCGCGCCAGGATTGCCTTTTCAGACAGGACACGCTTACAGGCGGCATCATAACCCGCGCTGTCATCTGTGACGTGCAGTCCCTGGGCGATTGTCGTTTTGAGCTCCACCATCCTCACCTTCTTTCGTTTCATTCTACCACAGCTTTGCCAGCGCGTCCACTTCTTTTTTGAAAAGAGTTGCGTATGGCGTATACACGAGAGAGATATGGAGGTGCAGTGACAGAAAAAATTTATCTTAACAGGGTTGATTTTGGGAATTTGATATGCTATACTATAAAAAAAAATCCAAGAAAAGGAGTTTATCAATATGCGGCAAGGTATTATTAAATAAAATTTGATAATGGGAACAAAGACAAACGTCCTCAAGGAGAGGGCTTGGTTTTTGTACCCAATTTAAGAATACTTTTGCCTTTTCATTTCATATCGTGATAGACAACGGCCAGCCTTGGCCGCAGTTTTCATGTGTGTCCTACCTATCATCCCCAGCGGTAAAAGTATTTGTCGCTGGGGATTTTTGCGCCCTTCTGGGCCTTGTATGGAGGACAATCATATGAAAATCATCAATATTGGCATTCTTGCTCATGTAGACGCAGGTAAGACGACCTTGACGGAGAGCCTGTTATATACCAGCGGAGCAATCGAGGCGCCCGGCAGTGTGGATCAGGGAACAACGAGAACGGACACCATGTTTTTAGAGCGGCAGCGTGGAATCACCATTCAAACGGCGGTCACTTCCTTTCAGTGGCACGATTGTAAGGTCAACATTGTGGATACTCCTGGGCATATGGATTTCTTAGCGGAGGTCTATCGCTCCCTTGCCATTCTTGACGGAGCGATTTTGGTTGTTTCTGCAAAAGACGGCGTTCAGGCGCAGACCCGTATTCTGTTTCATGCTCTGCAAGTAATGAAAATCCCAACTGTTATCTTTATTAACAAAATCGACCAGGACGGGATTGACCTGCCAGGTGTGTATCAGTCTATCCGAGATAAGCTCTCCGCAAATATGATTATTAAGCAGAACGTGCAGCTTTCCCCGGATATATCCATCATGGAAAACATGGGGCTGGAGAATTGGGATACCGTGATTGCGGACTGTGATGAATTGTTGGAGAAATATATTGCCGGAGAACCAATGGACAAAGAAGAACTTCTGCGGGAGGAAAACAGGAGAATCCAAAGCGTCTCTCTGTTTCCGGTCTATCATGGCAGTGCCAAGGTAAACTTGGGAATCCGACAACTCATTGAAGCGGTCACAGATACATTCCAATCACCCACCGGGCAGAACAGCTCTGAATTGTGCGGAACTGTGTTCAAAGTTGAGTACGCAAACCAGAGCCAACGCCTTGCCTATCTGCGGTTGTATAGCGGTACGCTTCATTTGCGGGATTCCGTAGCCTTGGCAGGGAAAGAAAAACTGAAAATTACGGAAATGCGTATCCCCTCAAAGGGTGAGATTGTCCGAACAGAGATTGCCCATGCGGGCGAGATCGTCATTGTACCCTGCGACAGTTTGCGGCTGAATGATGTGCTGGGAAACAAACTGCTGCTGCCCCGTGAAACGTGGAGCGACAATCCTCTCCCTTTGCTGCGGACAACAATTGCACCAGAGAAACCAGAACAGAGGGAACGCTTGTTAAACGCCTTGACAGAAATTGCGGATACCGACCCGCTTCTGCGCTATGAAGTAGACGCTGTGACCCATGAGATCATTCTCTCCTTTTTGGGCCGGGTACAATTGGAAATTATCTCTGATCTTCTGGTGGAAAAATATCAGCTCAACACAACTGCAAAAGAACCTACCGTCATCTATATGGAGAGGCCATTGAAAGCGGTAAGTCACACCATTCATATCGAAGTGCCGCCCAATCCATTCTGGGCGTCCATCGGGCTGTCCGTCACCCCTCTCCCCCTTGGCACCGGAGTGCAGTATGAGAGCAAAGTTTCCGTTGGATACTTGAATCAGAGTTTTCAAAACGCTGTATTGGATGGTATCCGCTACGGTCTGGAACAAGGCGTGTATGGATGGAAGGTAACGGACTGTAAAATCTGTTTTGAGTATGGGCTTTATTATAGTCCGGTCAGCACTCCCGCAGACTTTCGGTCATTGGCACCTATTGTATTGGAGCAGGTGTTGAAAAAGGCGGGGACGCAGCTATTGGAACCATATCTTTCTTTTACACTCTATGCGCCGCAGGAATATCTCTCCAGAGCTTATCATGACGCACCAAAATATTGCGCGAGTATTGAAACGACCCAGGTTAAAAACAGCGAGGTGATTTTTACTGGCGAAATCCCTGCCCGCTGTGTGCAAGAGTACCGCAATGACCTCACCTTTTATACAAACGGGAGAAGCGTTTGTTTAACAGAATTGAAGGGGTATCAAATCGCCAGCGGCGAACCAGTTTTTCAGCCACGCCGCCCAAACACCCGGATTGATAAGGTGCGCCATATGTTCAACAAAATTCTCCCATCAATGATGGACTTATAAAATCCCTTTGGAACAAAGGGCGCACTTCTATACATGGTCTGCGACCATGTATCGTGCGCTCTGCGAGGCTACGGCCCGGACTTCCGAAAGTCCGGGCCGTTTGCGTCGCTCCGCTCCGTACAAGGGGCTGCGCCCCTTGCGCCGCTTTGCGGCTATCCCTGCGCCCTCGCTGGAAAGGTACATCCGCTCTGCGTCTGCACCTTTCCAGCGAGGCTAAAACCGAATACCGTTACCCTTGACCGTTTACCCGACACAGCAGGTAGACGGTCTTTTGTTTTGCCAAGAAGGAGGTCAAACACGATGGACAAGTCACGCGAAGAATTAGAGAAAGAGTATGCTGAGGCCACCGCTAAGTTGGAGCAGTACCAGCACAGAGGCCAGCGGTATGAGAACCGCATCCGCTACTACACCCAAGGCGAAAGGAAGAAGCGAAACCACCGACTTATCACCCGTGGCGGAGCGGTGGAGAGTATCGCCCCGGAGGTGCGCGGCATGAGCGAAAGGGCCTTTTTTCTTTTGATGGAAAAGGTCTTTTCCCTGCCGGAAGTTGCCGCCCTGGTGAGCCAAGCCACTGACCAGCAGGAAAGCGGATAATTGGCCCTGTTCCATCTCCACGTTACCCAGGTCAAACGGAGCGCGGGACAGTCTGTTGTCACGTCCGCCGCCTACCGAGCCGGGGAGAAATTGTATAGCGAATACTATGGCGAGGTCAGCGACTACACCCACAAGGGCGGCGTGGTCTGCACAGACATTCTCCTGCCGCCCCAGGCCCCCAACCAGTACCAAGACCGCGCCACCCTCTGGAACGCCGTGGAGAAGGCCGAGCGCGGCAAGAAAGCCCAGCTTGCATATAGCTTTGACATTGCCTTGCAGAACGAGTTTTCATTGGAGGAAAACATCGCTCTTGCAAGGCAATTTGTTTCGGAGCAGCTTGTGGGCCGGGGCATGATTGCCGACTTTGCCATCCACCAGCCGGACAAGGAGGACGGCGGTATTCCTAACCCGCACTTTCATGTTCTCTGCCCCATCCGGCCCATTGAGCCAGACGGCAAATGGGGGTGCAAGCAGCGCCGCCGCTACCGTCTGGACGAGGACGGGAACCGCATTATGGGAGAGGACGGCAAGCCCCTCTTTGACGCTGTTCCCACTACCGACTGGGGAAGCCCGGAAACACTGGAACATTGGCGGGAGGCGTGGGCCGCTATGGTGAACGCCAAGTTTGAGGAAAAGGGGCTGACCTGCCGCATCGACCACCGCTCCTATGAGCGTCAGGGCCTTGACCTGCTGCCCACCGTCCATGAGGGCGTGGCCGTCCGCCAGATGGAGGCCAAGGGCATCCCCACCGACAAGGGCGATCTGAACCGCTGGATAAAAAAGGCCAACAACATTCTGCGGGATATTCGGAAGAAAATCGCCGGCCTGACGGATTGGATTAAGGCCATAAAAGAAGAATTGAGCAAGCCCCAGGCCCCGACCCTTGCCGCCCTGCTGACCGACTACTATGAGGGCCGGAACGCCGGAGCATGGAGCCGCAACGCCAGGATTGGAAATCTTAAAGGTTTTGCCGAGGCCATCAATTTTCTGACCGAGAGGGGCATCGCTACGCTGGAAGATTTAGAGACCCATATCGCCGCCCAGAGTGAACGAACGGAGGCCATCAACACATCCATGAAAGCGAAGCGTGACCGTCTGAACGAATTGAAGGAACTGCTTCGCCTTGTTGACCTCTACCGAGACACCAAGCCCGTCTATGACGAGTTGCAGGGTATCAAGTGGAAGGGCAAGCGGGAAAAATTCGAGAGGGAGCATGAGAACGAGTTGAGGACGTTCCACATGGCCCGCCGGAAGCTGGACAAGCACCGTTCCCCTGCTGGTAAAATCCCCGTTCATGCGTGGGAACAGGAACAGGCGAGGCTTCACCAGGAGTACACAGCCGAGTATGAGCAGTACAAGCCTATCCAAGACGATTTGCGGCGGCTTCAACAGGTGAAGCGGAACGCCGATGCTGCCATACACCAGCAGGAGCAGACCCAGCAGAAACGCCGGGAGGTGGAGCGGTGAACGGCATTCCCCGACTGACCTACCAGCAGTACCGAGCCGTCCGGCGGCTGGTGCATGACTGCTGCAATTATGACGGCGGCAACTGTCTTGCTCTTGATGACGGCTGGGAGCCTTGTGTCTGCGTCCAGAGTATCACCTATTCCCTGGTCTGTAAATGGTTCCGCGCCGCCGTCCTGCCAACAGACAAGGGGTTGTGTGCCGCCTTGCTCCACCGAGGACAGGCGCGGCCCTGTGCCGAGTGCGGGGCGATGTTCGTGCCGCGCTCCAATCGGGGCAAATACTGTGACGAGTGCGCCGCCAATGTGCGCCGGAGAAAGAAAGCTGCCAGCGAACGGGAACGCCGCAGGCGTGGACATTTAGAGGCTGAAAAGCCTTGCAATCAGGGGGCTTGTGGACAGTCCTCAAAGGGGGACTAATACATTCCCCTTCCCCCACTCCAACGTGGGCGGCAAAATGGCGCTCACGTGGATTAACTTTGATGAATGATGAAAGGAGAGCCTATGACCTACGACCCCAGCATGACGATCACCAGCACCATCCCCGCCCCGGAGGGGAGCGACAGCACCAGCAGAGAGGGCAAGGCCATCCCCCTGCCCGTGATGGCGGGCGGCAACGCTTCACCCGCCCCGGACGTACCGCCACCCGATATGGTAAAGACCGTTGGCGGTACGACCTTTGATATTTATTTCCATTTCAGCCAGACCAGCCGGGAAACCTTTACCGACAAGGTACTGCGCCTTATTCAATCCGATGTTGTAACCTCATAAAAATAATTTACTTTTTTCTCTATCCTTATTGACAAAACCCGAATGTAAGCGTTTTGTCAAAAATGTAACTATTTTGCGAAGTGCTCATTTGGGTAAGCCGCTGTCTAGACACATGCCAATTCTTACAGACAATTGACAAAGACTATATAATATGCTGGAAAATATAGAGTTCTGATTCTCTGGAGACCGCGAGAAAATGGAAAGAACACATTGTGTTCAAACTTTGCCGAAACACATACAAGCCGTCTCTTGCCAGAGACGCGACCTCTATCTCCAGCCACATGGGATTATGCTAATATTTAATAGGGCATTGCTACCGCTCCAAGTACGAGCATTTTCAAGCGGTGTGAACTCCTGCACTCTACCTAGTCTCCTACTGTTCCAGGTCAAAAACGGCAACTTACGCAAATTGCGGAGACTGGAAAAAAGCCCAAGGGATAGGAGGCGCAAGTTCGCACGGAACGGTTTTATTCGGTAGGGGTCACGTGACCTCTACAACAGAGACAAACACGAGAATCAGCGTCTCCGAAAGAGCAAAAACCGAGTGAAAAAAGCGTCTCTAGAGACGAATAGAGACGGGCAAAAGAAAAGCCGCAAGTGCCATGATTTGAGGACACTTGCGGTAAAAAGGAAGCGCCCCGCAGTGGTTGAGTTCACTGCGGGGCGCGGAACGCTGGGTGGTGGTTCATTTCTTCATGAGTGCGGCTCCGGCATTCCAGGCCTTGCCGACCTTCTCGCCCACGGCATAGTAGCCGTGCTGGAACTGGTCGAAAACCAGTGCTTCCAGCCTGTCGGGGGCCACTTTCCCCTTCTCGTCGAGAACGGCCTCCTCGGCCGCCGTGTTCACGATCTTGCCGACAATGCAGTAGAAGCTGTCGTTCTGCACGACCTCGGCCAGCTCGCATTCCATCACCACGGGGAATTCGTCAATGACTGGGGCGTTCACGAAGGCGCTTCTGGTCGCGGTGTAGCCAGTCCGCTCGAACTTGTCGGGCATCTTGTTCCCCGACGCGATGCCGAAGAAATCGGCCACGTCCATGTGTGCGCGGTCTGCGAGGCTCACGGTGAACGCCTTGCTTTTCAGCAGGTTCTGCGTGGTCTTATGATCCTCGTCGATGAACAGCGCGATGCGATCCGAATTGCAGATCATCCCCCAGGCGGCGTTCATGACATTGACCTTTCCCGCCTCATCGTATGCGGCGACCATCAGCACCGGCATCGGAAAGACCGCCTGGACCACTCCAAGATTCTTCTTCATTTTCAATTGCTCCTTGTAGTTTGCTTTCTGTTACTGCGGAAGATGGCCAAGTCCATCACCGCCAAAAATCCCGTTGAGCCAGACGACCACGTCGTTCTCAGTATGGTGTGCCTCCACCCCGCTGCCCAGACGACGCTCAATCTGGTTGGAGCCGCGTGCGGCAAACCCTGGCAGCACCTTGGCCTCGGGACAGGCGACCCTCACATCCTGTTCGAAATGCCCCGCGCCGCCACCGCCATGCGTGCAGAACGGCACGACGGTCCTGCCTGATAGCGGATTGCCCTTGAGGAATGTGGCGACAGGCGGCGCAAATGTGCCGTACCAGATTGGCGAGCCGATAAAGACCACCTCGCAGTCTTCTGGAATGGAAACAGGCTTGATTTCCCTTTCAACGCCGTCCGCATGTTCCTTGTCGGCAACTTTCAAAGTCTGCGAATATGCCTCAGGATAAGGCTCCACAGGCTCGATGGCAACCAGCTCGCCTCCGACATGCTTCTGTATCCATTTGGCGACAAGAGCCGTGTTCTGGACTTTGGACTGCGAATAATAGACCACAGCCGCCTTGCCGGGCACTATGCCTGCGAAGGCAATTGTGGCAGGTTCGCGACGTCTGGAAAACAATCTGCACCCTGCAAGCGCGACAAGCAGGACGGTGACGATGGATGTGGCGATGATGATGGCTTTCATGGTTTACCTCCATGCGATGAACGGGAATGGCCCGCCTTCCAAAGCAAGTAGAAAATGGCTCGATATTTCGTTTCGCGTATTAATTTAACCACTATTTGCAAAACATCAAGTAAGTTTATAAAAAAATTATAGTTACAATTATGTATTATATATACTAAAAAGTAAGTATATTACTGTCTGGTTTGAAAAAAACGTTTAGAACAGTATATTATATTTTGATTCAAATTAGAAAGGCAATTACCTTGGGCTTCAACGGGAACATAAAGACATGGACAAGCAAAAGGCAATGAAATGGCACTGCTCTGTCGAGGCAACCCTCGGGGTGCTCGGCGGAAAATACAAGGCGATCATCGTCTGGCATCTGAAGAGGGCGGGTGTCATGCGCTTCAGCGAACTCCAGAAGGCCATTCCGCAGGCGACCGCGAAAATGCTCAGCCAGCAGCTGCGCGAAATGGAGGCCGATGGTGTGGTGAACCGCCAGCTTTTCCCCGTGATTCCGCCAAAGACAGAGTACTCGCTGACGGAACTTGGGCAGTCAAGTGCCTCGATGATTGACGCCATGAGCGACTGGGGGCATCTATACTTCAAATATCTCGGACTTCCTGATCCCTGCCCAGAGGAATAGCCCACAACGTTGCGATGTTCGGGATATGCGGCTGGTGATGTAAAGCTGGATGACCATTCAAGTTGCACAGGGGTTGTAGCAAAAAGGCCGCCGAACATCACTGTTCGACGGCCTGCGATCCGACCTGATTATTCTCCGAACAGCATCGCGCGCTGTTCCTTCCATAGGTCAGGGAGCGGCACTCGTAGCTTCTCCAGAGTAAAGTTCTGGGGGATGACGCCCGAGAGAATCCGATGAATGATGTCGGGCGCGAGCATCGCCAGCCGCATCGTCCAGGCGACCTTGCCCGGCCTTATGGGTTTGTTCCTGGGAGGTCTCTTTCTCCCGCCACCAATGCATTCAAGATTTTCGGTCGATCCGTCGAAAGAATTCGTGAAAAAAGTTGTTTTCCAGGCAAAAAAAAAGCCCGAACACCTCAGAGGTTGTTCGGGAAGATGTATTGAGGATCGTAGGATAATATGGATATAAGAGGAAAGACAACTATTTCATAGTAGTCGAGGAGATAGAGGACACGATAGAAGCCAAAGAGACGTGCAGGCAGTTGATATCAATGCGACTTTTGGCAGTCTCCTGCATTTTAGCGGTAGGAGACAGTCTTTTAGAGCAGTAGGGCGGAGACGCCACCCGTCTCCAATGAAAAAAGAACTGGCGACCACTATACATCTGACCGAAGATTGGAACTTTTCTCTGAAAACGCCAAAAGTTCCCACCTTCGGTCAAATAGTTAGGTTGCGAATGAAGAATAGAGAAAAATGCGCCCCAAAAGCATTCTCTACCAAATGCAGGACGCTGACCATAGATGGGAACTTTCGGGCTTGTCAAGTCCTGAAGACAAGCACGAAAACAATGAAATTTGGCATCTGGAAAGGCATCAAAAATAATGCGCGACTATTGGACTTGGGTTCGCACCTTTATTTCTCTGTGACTGGGAAATGAAACAACGGTCAGCGTCTCCACCATTTGATAAGCGGCGGGTATTTTGGACACATAAAATGAGAATCCAAGATACCCGCCTTATTTTTACTCCTGGCGCAAGACAGAGTGTTTTTCTGTTATTGTCGTTTGCTCCATAATCCCTTTCCCTTTCTGAGTTTCTTGTTGTCGCCAGTATTCAGTCTCAATCTGCATTGGAGTCTTGTCCCCCAGCCTTTCATGTGGACGCATTCCGTTGTAAAACACGGCGTATTCCCTGACATCCTTTATGAGTTCTTCCACGGATCTATAGAATTTATGGGACAATTCCTCACGCTTCATGCAGGCAAAGAATGACTCATTGACGGCGTTGTCGTGGGGAGTCCCAGGATGGGAAAATGATTGGGTAACCTTCAATTCACGCAAGTAAGAGCGGAACATGTAACTTGTGTAGTTTGCCCCCTGGTCGCTGTGGAGCATAAGCGTCTTTGGTTTCCCTCTCTGCTTGTAGGCGTTGTCAAATGCCTCCATAAGCATATCACTTGAATTCTGGTTGCTGATTTTCAATCCTACAATTCTACGGGAAAACAAGTCGAGAATCGCACAAACATAGTAAAACGCTTCGTTGACCCTTACATACGTCACATCGCTCACCCATACTTGATTAGGGGCTGTCTGCGTGAATTTCTTCTTCAACCTGTCAGGATAGTACTTGTACTGCCTGTTGGCCGATGACCAGACTTTCAGACGACACTGCTTGCAGACCAGGTTCATCTGCTTCATAAGTCTGGCAATCCTTTTTTCGCATGCCACAATGCCTCTTTGCGCAAGCACCACCTTGATTTTATGCGCACCGAAGCGTTCATGGCTTTCCTCAAATATACCTTTGACAAGCGGACGAAGTTCATCATCCTGTTTTTCAAGCAGAGTCTTTTCGGGACTTTTCAAATGGTGGTAATAGGTGGAACGACGCAATTTGAGAGTCCTGCACAGGATATGGATGCTGTATTTCCCAGACAATTTGTCTACCAATTCGCACTTGGCCTTGGGTGAAAGCATTTCAGACATATTGCAGTCCTCGAATATCTGAACCATTTGCTTCAGTCTTTCAGACTCCGTGCGTAACTGGTATATTTGTCTAGGAGTTATGGAAGGAAAGGCATTGACCTGACGTGGTGTCCCGTCATCAAGCCACCGATAAGCAGTTGC
>JAILGY010000049.1:0-3535 GCA_024696325.1 bacterium
ACGGTATCCAGCATCGTGCACGCAGAACGATACTTTGTCGTTTCGCCGGATGGCATCCATTTTGTGACCGGTTTTTGCTGCATGGAAATAGATCTTTCCAGATACTTCGTCATAGTAGAAATTCATGGGGAAAGCATAGGGATAGCCATCATCTCCCGATACGGCAAGCACGCCGCGTGGCTCCCTTTTCAATATTTCGAGACACTCCTGCCGTGAAAGCAACTGCTTGAACCGCCGCATTTCTCTAAACATGTCCGTCTCCTCGCAGAATTCGATTTTTCATTCAGGCATCAACCATTAATTGACAGTCTCTTTTCCTCCCGCTGTTGGTCGCTTACAACTTGTGGAGCGTCTCGCCGTAGCGCTGCTCCAATTCGGCTTGCAGAGTGGTGAAAGCGGCCAAATAGGTATCCAGAATTTCATGCATCAGCGCCTTGGCGGCGTTTTTGTCGTAGATATGGGCTAAGTTATTCCGCTGTGCCAGCATGGAGAGACAGGTATTTTCATCAATGGAATGGTAGTAGCGGTAGGCCTCCTTGATGATTTCCCTTGGAGAACCGGTTCTTGTGGCGGCGACTCCTTCATGGAGCAAAAGTTCCTTCAGCACCTTCCAGGCCAGTTCAAATTGAATGAAGGACTTGGCAATGATGCCACCGATAATGAACTCGTTTTCCAGATCCTGTTCACCGGCATGGCTCAGAATTCGCAGGTTGGAACAATAGTTGTCATATTTCTTCATAAAGTACCTGCTCTTCCTTCCGGATAGCGTCCAGAAGAGCTGGCTACAAGGCATGATCCATATTTATCGCCGCTTCTTGGCGGAACAGCCCCTTCCGGCTGGTGGCAATACCTGTCTCCAGTTTTGTAATGCGCACAAAAAATTATACAAACAGGTCATCCAGGTTAATCACATTTGTAAACGCGCCGCTATACTCATTATGTGTCAGCCCAAAAGTTGTAATAAGCGTACTGTGAACAGAAATTTTGGGAGATACCTCGGCGGCCAGTATTCCCTGTCTCCGAAGTAAAACTTTATAATAATCCTTACTTACAGCAAAATCTCCACCGTAAAACTTGATTTCGCACATGTTTATGACGTTATCGTTTCGCTGAATCAACAGATCAATCTGAGTCCCCACTTCATCGTCGCTTTTTTTTGACCAGGCAGAACTGGATGAGATGACTCCCGATATTCCAAGAGCTTTCTTTATTTGTTCAATATGATTAAAGCATACATTCTCAAAAGCAAATCCCCGCCAGACAACGACCGGATGCGCCGTCACATTTTGCTGCCAGAACCGCTCGTCTTTCTTCCGGCCTTGCAGAAAATGCAGATAGAAGAGGCAGAAAGGATCCACAAGCTTGTAATGCTCTTCCCGCTTTCCGAATCCAAAGGGAACATATTTTACGATGAAATCACTGGCCAATAACGCATTCAGATTTTCGACAGATTTCCTCCGTCTGTTACGCCCAGTTTATCTGCGATTTCTTTCCTTGTGTAACCCGCGTTTCTTGTAAACAGCAGACGGACAATGGCTTTTATTGCCTCCGGATTTGTAAAAACTGAATCAAAAAGTCTCTCATATTCATTCTTTAGAACTGCGTTTCCGGCGAAAAAAAGATTGTCCACATTCTGCGCAAGGCTCAGCTCCTTATTCATGTAGCCCATGTAATACGGGATACCGCCTAAAATCATGTAGCTCTGCGCAATGTCATATCTGGAGAATGCAACCTGATTGTACTGGTAAAACTCTTCACATTCACGCAGTGAAAAGGCTGCCAGTTTGATCTCGTATGTAACCCTGTTGTACAGACCCCCGTGGTTGTTGATCAATTTATCCAGAACCCATGAATTTGCACTCCCGCAGACGATGACCATAAGGTTTTTACGATGACAGCCCCAGGTATTCCAAAATCCTTCGAATGCTCTGAGAAACCCGGAGCGCGGCGTGTCAAGCCAGGGCAATTCATCAAGAAAAACCAGTTGCCTGGAGCCATCATCGATTTTTTGCAGGAATTTCTCCAACAGGAGGAAGGCATCCAGCCAACTTTTGGGCTTTTCACCCGGTTCCATCCCATGGAGATCCAATGAATTGTAAAAGTGATCCAGCTGCGCCCGCAGCATTCCTTTGGCGCCCTCACCAGCCGGAGAGAGTCCGGCATGTCGGAATGTGATGCGATCCGAAAACGTCTCATCCACCAGATACGTCTTTCCTACCCGCCGCCTGCCATAGATGGCGACAAGTTCTGCCCGACCGCTGTCATATAATCGGTTTAACGTTTTCGTCTCGCGCTGTCTGCCAACCATAGCTTTCCCCACTTTGCGCTTATTCGGCGGTGAACAGCCATTTTTTCTTTTCACCGCCGTTTTATTTTGAAAACCACATTATTTTAAACTGTTACAGTTCATGTCCAAACAAGGTGCTCAGCCCTTTGGATATTTCTGTTTCAAGAGACCGGATCCTCGCCATGATGTCTTCCACCGGTTCCGGCGCCTGGTACTCGTAAAAGTAGCGCGTCATGGGGATTTCGTAGCCGACCTTGGTCTTGCTCCGGTCGATCCACGCATCCGGAGCGTAGGGCAGCACCTCCCGCCGGAAGTATTCGTCAATATTCTCGCTCAGGGGCACATTCTCGGTATCGCGCAGACTGCTGTCCGCCACGGGCTTGCCCTTTTTCATCACGGGCCTGCCCTGCGCATCCCGCTCGGGACGCTCGACCACGATTTTGTAATAGCCAAAGTCCTCCGTCTCGAAAATTTTGCTCTGGCAGTAAACACCGCCTTTCTCCCCGTAGACGACGTTATGCCTAAACTCGCCATATGCCCACACGATCAGGTCGCGGCATCGTTCGGTGATGTCGTTGCGTTTGGTGCCGATGCTCTTGCGGCGGGGTTCAAAGCAATGGCTGGCGTCGATGAGCTGCACCTTGCCCGCTCGGGGAACGGGCTTGTCCTTCGAGCAGATCCAGATGTAGGTTGAAATGCCCGTGTTCATGAACTGGTCGGTGGAAAGCTGCACGATAGCGTCCAGCCAGTTATTTTCCAGAATGTAGCGGCGAATCTCGCTGGGGCCGCTTTCCGCATCTCCGGAAAAAAGCGGCGAACCGTTCTGGATGATGGCCATTTTCCCGTTCGGGGCCAGTTTGGCAAGGTCGTTCAGTACAAAGAGCTGCTGACCATCGGAGATTTTGGGCAGGCCCGGCGCAAAATTAATCTTCTCGTTGCCCATATCTGTCTTGCTCCCCAAAGGTTTTCCCGCGTGCCGCCGCCCGCGGCCTTTTCCCATCATACAGGAATTCAGGCTTTTCTGCTTGCCTGCATTTTCGCACAACAGATTGGAAAACCGGGATTTTCAGAACGATTTTGCTTCCCTTGAAGGAAGGGTTGAAACGACCAGGGCAGCCAGGACAAGACAACCGCCAACAACAATGTTCACCGTGATCGCCTCGGACAGGACCAGCGCCGAAGCAAGCACCGTCACCACCGGTTCCAGCGTGGAGACAAGCGCCGCCGTGGAAGGACCGATTTTCTCCA
>JAILGY010000084.1:0-22602 GCA_024696325.1 bacterium
TAGGAAAAGGGGCAGGCAGCGATTCTTAACACTTAAGCAGTACCAAATATATCCTAACCAAGGAGGAGTGAACATTATGGCAGCAACTTGTGATTGCAAAAACGAAGGTAATTGTCCTCATATCTGTCATGTAAAGAAAAGAGGCGGCCCCGGCGCAGCTCAGCTGAAGGCTTATCGCTCCATGCAGAAATTCGTATGCGAGAAATGCGGTGAGAAAGTAGCAAAAGCTGAGTACGTTTGCTATCCGAAACCTCTCTAAGAAGTAAGTATTGATTGCCCTGTTTGTACGCGTTCCCAAATAATCCCCTTTTCTTAAAGCTGTTTGAGAGAGGGAGGGTACCCCCCTCCCTCCCCCACAGATCTCTCCTTGCCGGTATCGAATCTATCTGGGTTTCCCTGCTGTAAAAGTTCTCAAAAAAACAATTTCATAAGCTCGTCTTGACCATACAAAGATGGTTGAACCAGCAGTTTGTTACCGTTTCCCGGACAGTTTCCAAAAGAACTCTTTTCTTAGGGGACATATATTTTCAAAGAGGAAAATATTATGCCACAGCAACATACTATTATTATTCTGGGCTCAGGTCCAGCCGGCCTGAGTGCCGCTATCTACGCGGCCCGTGCCCAACTGTCGCCTTTGGTCATTCGCGGCCGGCAACCAGGTGGACAGTTGACTACCACAACATTGGTGGAAAACTATCCCGGTTTCGCCAACGGAATTGAAGGTCCCCAGCTGATGGAGGCCATGGAAGCCCAGGCCCGGTGGCTTGGAGCCGAAATTCTGGATGGAGAAGTAACCGGTGTAAATCTCCAGACACAGCCGCTGGCAATCCAGATGCACGACGAAACACTGTACTGCCAAACGCTTATTATCGCATCCGGCGCTTCTCCCCGTCCACTGGGGCTCCCCAATGAGCAAGAACTGTACGGCCGGGGAGTCTCCGTTTGTGCCACCTGTGACGGCTTTTTTTACCGGGGCCAGGAAGTGGCAGTAGTCGGAGGAGGAAACTCTGCCATCGTCGAAGCGCTCTTTCTCACCCGTTTTGCCACACGGGTACATCTGATTCATCGCAGAAACCAGCTACGCGCCGCCCCTTCACTGACCACACGAGCGCTCTCCAATGACAAAATAGTTTTCCACTGGGAACAGACGGTGGATTCGCTTCTGGGAGATCGGCAAACCGGGTTAACCGGCCTTCGGCTGCGTCACCTTCCATCTGGTCATATGGAAGAATTAAACTGTGCCGGACTGTTTGTAGCAATAGGCCATGTTCCCAACACTGCATTGTTCGCCGGTCAGCTGGAACTCGATAAAGAAGGATTCATTGTCACGGCCGGAAAAAGCACCGCGACCAATGTTCCGGGAGTCTTTGCCGCCGGAGATGTCCAGGAACCGTTTTTCCGACAGGCGATAACCGCCGCCGCTTCCGGCTGCCGGGCTGCACTGGAAGCCGAACGTTTCCTCTCCGAACTCTCCTGAAAACAAAAAAGCGACTTTCTTCCGAAAGCCGCTTTTTTATTCTTCTTTCTTTTGAATTTATCTGCCTCGATTGGCCACCTGGATCCGGATAAGAGCACGATGCAAGGCAGCCTCTGCAACTTTGTATTCCTTATCGTCCTCGGTCAGCGTCTCAAGTGTCTTTTGCGCACGCCCCAGAGCTCTCTTGGCACGCTCCAAATCAATAAGATCCTCAGGTTCCGCTGTTTCCACCATTACGGTGACCCGATCCTGGTTGACATCCACATAGCCCCAGTTAATCGCCACATAAGAACGCTTTCCATTCTTCAAATAGGAAAAAACCCCTATATCCAGAAGCGCCAACATCGCTCTATGGCCAGGTAAAATACCAAATTCACCCATGACTCCCGGCGCAACGACATCGTCCACTTCATCGGAAAGCACGGTACCGTACGGTGTGACCATCTCAAGTTTCAACTTTTCTGCCATATTACATCCCCAGAAAAATTACGAAGCCAGTTTTTCCGCTTTTTCAATCGCTTCCTCAATAGTTCCCACCATATAAAAAGCCTGCTCAGGAAGTTCGTCATATTTGCCGGCCGCGATTTCACCAAAGCCTTTGATCGTATCTTCCAGCTTGACATATTTGCCAGGAGAACCGGTAAACGCTTCAGCAACATGAAACGGCTGGGACAGGAAACGCTGAATCTTTCTTGCCCGCGATACCACCAGCTTGTCATCTTCGGAAAGCTCATCCATACCAAGGATAGCAATGATATCCTGAAGATCCTTGTAACGCTGCAGAATGAACTGAACCTCGCGAGCAACCCGATAGTGCTCGGCACCCACAATCTGGGGATCAAGAATACGGCTGGTCGAATCCAGAGGGTCAACTGCCGGATAAATACCAAGCTCGGCTATCTGACGGGACAAAACCGTTGTCGCGTCCAAATGGGCAAATGCCGTGGCAGGAGCCGGGTCTGTCAAGTCGTCTGCAGGAACATAAATGGCCTGAACCGACGTAATGGACCCTTTCTTGGTCGTCGTAATACGCTCCTGCAATTCTCCCATTTCAGTACTCAGGGTAGGCTGATAACCAACCGCCGAAGGAATACGTCCAAGCAAAGCCGAAACCTCCGAACCAGCCTGGGTAAAACGGAAGATATTGTCGATAAAGAAGAGCACATCCTGCCCCTCTTCATCACGGAAATACTCGGCAACCGTCAAAGCCGAAAGCGCAACACGGGCACGTGCTCCTGGCGGCTCATTCATCTGGCCATAAACCAGTGATGCCTTGTCAAGTACGCCGGAATCCTTCATTTCATGCCACAGGTCGTTTCCTTCACGCGTACGCTCGCCAACTCCGCCAAAAACCGAGTACCCACCGTGCTGCTTGGCGATGTTGTGAATCAGTTCCATAATCAAAACCGTCTTGCCGACGCCGGCGCCGCCGAACAAACCGATCTTTCCGCCACGAGAATAAGGCGCCAAAAGATCGACGACCTTGATGCCTGTCTCAAAGGCTTCAACTTCTGTCGACTGATCGACAAACTCGGGAGCGGGACGATGAATTGGCCAATATTTGTCGCTGGAAATCGGCCCCATTTCATCTACCGGCTGCCCAACAACATTGATAATACGTCCCAATGTCGCATGGCCTACAGGCATGGAAATCTGCTTGCCGGTATTGAGGACTTCCTGCCCCCGGACCAAACCATCCGTCGAATCCATGGCAATGGTCCGAACTGTGTTTTCACCCAAATGCTGGGCAACCTCAACGACCAGATTCCATTCCTCATCATTGATGGCCGGATTGGTAATTTTAAGAGCCGTATAAATCTCAGGAAGATTTCCTTCCTCGAACTCTACGTCAATAACTGGGCCAATGACCTGAGAAATCTTTCCTTTATCCATTAAACCGCTCCTCCTCCATAATAAACATCTGGGATAAAAACTTAGTCAGAGTACGTTGCACATACTATTATTTGATGGCTTCCGCACCAGAGATAATTTCTACCAGCTCCGTCGTAATGGCAGCCTGCCGCGCACGGTTATACTGCAAAGTCAGCTTCGCAATCATCTCCGTAGCATTCTTGGTTGCACTATCCATACTTGTCATCCGGGCGCCCTGTTCAGAGGCCCGTGATTCCAAAAGAGCCCTAAAAATTTGCACTTCCACATTCTTGGCCAACAGCTGACAAAGAACTTCTTTGGGATTCGGCTCGAAAATATAGCCAGGATCGGCGCTTTCTTCATCCTTTCCCTCAGGCATTGTAACCGGAAGCAACTGCACTCGGGTAATGTCCTGAGAAATGACGCTACGAAACGCATTATAATACATATAAATCACGTCGTAGCGTTCTTCAGTATACGCCGCAGAAAGCTCTTCTCCCAGCAAAGCTGCCGTCTGGTAATTCACATCCTCTGTCAGGTTTTCGTAAACATTGACAATGTTGACATTCCGCCGTTTGAGATATTCATTGCCCTTGCGACCGATAATGGCAACATCAATCTGTTTAAACTCCTCAGGATTGGAACGGCAAAAACGTTCAACCGCCTTTGAAATATTGACATTGAACCCGCCGCACAAACCACGATCCCCGGTAACAAGCAGAATCAAGGCACGCTCCCGAGGCCGTTTCTTCAGCAGAGGATGCGCAACTTCAACCTTGTTGACAAGATTGGCGATAACAGAACTCATCTTATTGGCATAAGGACGAGTATCCAGCACCGCCTGTTGGGCTTTGCGTAATTTCGCAGCAGAAACCATTTTCATGGCTTTGGTAATCTGCTGAGTATTTTTAACCGAGCTTATTCGCTTTTTAATAGTCTTGAGGCTGGTCATTCACCGTCACCTTTACGCAACAAATTTTTCTTTAAATTCGCCCAAAACCGCCTTAATACGTTCTTCTGTCTCCGCATCAATAATCTTCTTTTCCGCTATGGTCTTCTGAAGATCATCATGATGCTCATCCAGGAAAGCAAACAGTTCTTTCTCGTAGCGCTGCAAAATATTCGTCGGATATGCGTCCACAAAACCGTTGTTTGCGGCGTAAATAATCATGACCTGTTTTTCTACGGGCAACGGCTGATACTGGGGCTGTTTGAGCACTTCCACAAGCCGCTCGCCACGCTGCAGCTGTTTACGAGTGGCAGCATCCAGATCCGACCCGAACTGTGCGAACGCGGCCATTTCACGGTACTGCGCCAAAGAAAGACGCAAAGTTCCCGCGACCTGCTTCATGGCCTTGATCTGGGCGCTTCCGCCGACACGCGATACAGACAGACCGACGTTGATTGCCGGACGGACACCCGAATAGAACAAGTCGCTTTCCAGGAATATCTGACCATCCGTAATGGAAATAACGTTCGTAGGAATATAAGCGGAAACATCGCCCGCCTGAGTTTCAATAATGGGCAGAGCCGTCAGGCTGCCGCCGCCCAGACCCTCGTGCAGTTTCGCCGCACGCTCCAGCAAACGGCTATGCAGATAGAAAACATCACCCGGATAGGCCTCACGTCCTGGCGGACGGCGAAGCAACAGCGACAATTGACGATAGGCGACTGCCTGCTTGGAAAGGTCGTCATAAATAACCAGTGCATGCTTGCCATTGTCGCGGAAAAATTCGCCCATCGTCGCACCGGAATACGGCGCGATAAACTGCAACGGAGCCGTCTCGGAAGCTGTCGCCGCGATGACGATCGTATACTCCATCGCTCCAAATTTTTTCAGTTTATCGACAACCTGAGCTACCGTCGAACGTTTCTGACCGATGGCGACATAGATACACACCATGTTCTGGCCTTTTTGATTGATAATGGCATCGATCGCCAAGGCCGTTTTACCCGTCTGCCGGTCACCAATGATCAGCTCTCGTTGTCCACGGCCGATGGGAACCATCGAATCAATCGCCTTCAGGCCAGTCTGCATGGGCTCATGCACGGATTTACGCTTGACAATACCCGGAGCCTTTATCTCTACCTGGCTGTACTTCTCGGCATTAATCGGACCAAGCCCATCAATCGGCACACCTATCGCGTTAACAACCCGCCCCAAAAGCGCCTCTCCTACCGGGACTTCAACGATACGCTTGGTTCGTTTAACAATGGCGCCTTCCTTGATATGTTCGGCCTCACCCAAAATGGCGGCGCCGACATTGTCTTCCTCCAGATTCAGCACCATTCCCATGGTCTCGCCGGGAAACTCCAGCAATTCACCCGCCATTGCCTTGTCAAGGCCATGAATACGTGCGATACCGTCACCCACAGAAATGATAACCCCGGTCTCACTGACTTCTACTTCCTGGCCAAAGTTTTTGATCTGATTTCTTATGATAGCACTGACTTCTTCCGCTCTTATTTCCATAGGATCATCTCACCCCTTTGCTAAGGTATTTCCCATTCTTTGGATTAACGATAACACACTGCCGTCTATCACCCGACTTCCCAATTTTATTACAGCGCCCCCGATCAAGCTCTCATCCACATCTGCCTCAAGGACAATCTTGTTCCCCATTTTATTCTGAAGCGCAGCCTGAATCGCTTCCTTCTGCTCGCTCGCAAGACTCTTTGCCGTTATCAGCTGGACGCGGGAAACTCCCAGTTTCTCATTGAGCAATCCATCAAACTCCTGAACGATCTGTCTCAAGAAGACCAGCCGCTCCTTCTCCAGAAGGAGTTTGAGAAAATTCCGTACGTTCGCAGAAAAATCTGCGGCATTTATTATTTCGTCCAACAACTTGATTTTGGAAGGTTTAGGATAGAGCGGAGATGTCAACCGTTTTCTTATCTCCTCATCATTGGACAACATCTCACTCATTATGCCCAACTCTTTGCCAATAGCCTCCATTTCCTGGGGAGTATCGGCTATCGACAGCAAAGCCTTCGCATAGCGTTTGGGGATAACATTGGCACTCAATGGAGGTCTCCTATAGCTTTAAGATAATTACTTACCAATTTCTCCTGATCTTCGGAATCTATATTCTTCTTGATCATCTCGGAAGCCAAAGATATTGCCATTTGCGACATTTCACGTCGTAATTCTGTGCGCGCATTCTCAACCTCAATCGCAGCCCATTTGTCGGCATCTTTTTGTATTTTTTCACACAACTGATTACCTTGACTCACAATCTTGTCGCGTTCTTCGATGCCTTCTTTTTCAAGAGCAGCGCGAAGGCTCTCTATTTCTTCCTGAGCGTTCTGAAGCTTTAAACATATTTCCTTATATTTTGCCTCTGCGCTCAACCGTGCTTCCTTTGCTTCCTCCAGGTCCGCAGCAACTTTTTTGCTTCTTCCTATCAATGCATTCTTGATTGGAGTAAAAACGAAGTAACCCAGCGCTCCTACCAAGACAATAAAGTTAATGCTTCTAAATATAAAATCTTTCCACAACGCCCCAGCATCGTGATGGGCCTCGCCCGACGCCATTGCTACCGAGACTGCACACAGCATCAGTGCGCTACAAAAAAACAATGTACGAATATCTTTGTTTTTCATCAATATCGTCTCTCCAACAGTATCAAACTGCCCTGCCCAAAATCTTCTCCGTAATTTCCTTCGCCAAATCCTGAGCGTATTTGCCCATCTCATTTTTCACATCCTGGACATTTCGCTCTATCTGCACGCGCATATCCTCTTTCTTTTTGCGCACGATTTCTTCTGTCTCTTCAACCAGCTTATGTTGTGCCACCATGCCTTCCTGGCGAAGTTTTTCTTTCTCTTCCTTGCCCTTTTTCCGCGCTTCCTCCATTAACTCCTTGTAACGCGAAATCCCCCGTTCCACTTCTCTGCCCATATGATTCGCATCAAAATGATCACGTTCCACCACATCGCGGCGTTTCTGCAAAACCTTGCGCAACGGACGATACAACAGGAGATTGAGTAGGAGCATCAGCAAGATAAATGTCACAAACTGGATAAGGATGGTAAAGTTAATTTCAAGCAACGCGCACCTCCAACGAACGTTAACGACCTACAAAAAACTCTTTTTTCTTAAAAATGCCGGCCACAACCCGCTGATTCTACTCATCCCTTATCAAGTCACAGGGACGATCCTCTCAAGACACACCGTACGCGCAACAAATCTCCGGCTTAAAACGGTATTTTTCCTAGCATGTGAAAATCGTTTTGTCAATCGTAACGGAGAGACAAGCCCGGGCATTTGTAAGCGCACATGTCCGAAAAAACCAAGTATCTAAAAGTATGCTTCTTACCGCAATGCGCGTTCATTCCTCATTATTAACCACTTTTTCCAGCTTGCCTTTTTCTCTGCTCTTCCGTTTGTTGGCACGGGCCTTCGCCAAATTTTCTCCCAACCCGCGGACGATGGCCATCTGACGCCGGTTTTCCGAATACGTTTTGGCTGCCAGAGGTTGTTTTTTGTCAATGCCAAATTTTTGCCTGTATTCTTTGGGGGACATCTCGTGAGCAGCTTTCAGATGACGAGACAACGTCTTCATTTCCTTGCCGCAAATCAAACAGATGACCTTGTCTTTTTTAAAAGCCTTTTTCGGTGGGATAGACGGCTCGGCCAATACTTCTCCGCCCAACATATTCGCCGCTCCGGCACGATTCCCCGCTTCCTCCTCGCCTTTGCTCAATTCCAAAAGCTGAGCGTACAGCTCCTTAATCTGAGCCATCATCTCTTCATTGCTGACTTTACTGTTGGGAGTTGATGCAAGACGAGTTTTGACCATCTCTACAGCCATTTCCAAGAGTTTTGTCATGTTCGTTGTCTCCTTGTTGTTATGATAAAAAGAACTGATTTGAAAGTTCCACTTTCTTGTAACTTATAGGGGCCCAAGATAGGAAAATCAATCTCTTTTTGGAGCACTTTCTCAATTCTGGGGCGTTTTTATCAATCTAGCAATAAAATGACGACTTCATCTCAAATTACTTGCCTATACAAAACTTTGAGAAAATCTTTTTAAGGACATCATCTGAAAAGGTTTCTCCGGTAATCTCTCCCAGAAATACCAAAGCATCCTTTATTTCAAGCGCAAGGCATTCCCACGGAATATTGTCGCCAAGACCGTTGAGAAATCTTTTTATGCATTCTTTGGACTTATTAAGAGATTCCCAGCAGCGCTGTGAAGAAATAATGGCATTTTCTTCCGATGCAAGAAGATTAAAGTGCTGAGATATATTTTCCATAATCATTTTTTTCAAATCGCCCATACCATATCCCGTATGAGCGGATATTTTTACAGATGGAAAATCTCTCAGAAATCCAGGGATCTCAAAATCCCCCAAATCAATTTTATTGAATAATATCAGCATATTGCGAGATTTGCAGGTATCAAATATTTTCATATCTTCTTCAGTAAACGTATCCCGCTCGACAATAAACAGAACAATATCTGAATATTCAATATGTTTAAGAGTTTTTTTGATACCAGCACTCTCAATGATATTTTCGGTACGATGGATGCCGGCCGTATCAACAATATTCAACAAAAAGCCGCCTACCGTTAAGCGCCCCTCTATGGCATCTCTTGTCGTTCCTGGAATATCGGTCACTATGGCACGTTCTTCTTCCAGTAATGCATTAAGAATGGAACTCTTCCCAACGTTGGGCCGACCTGCCAAAACGACTGCAATCCCCTCCTTGGCAATTCGGCCATATGCAAAGGAATTCAGAATCCTCTCGACTTCATCGACGTTCTTTTTGGCACTGTTTTCAAGATTTTCCCGGTATATCGGCGGCAGTTCTTCCTCCGGAAAATCAATATGGGCTTCGATAATGGCCAAGATATTCAAAAGTTCATTTTTGATCGCATCCAAAGCATTTCCCAGTTTCCCGGAAAGTTGCCTGACTGCTATTTCCGATGCCCTGTCCGATCTGGCCCTGATTAAATCAATAACCGCCTCAGCCTGAGTCAAATCCAGACGGCCATTCAAAAATGCCCGAAGGGTAAACTCTCCCGGCTCCGCCAGACGCGCTCCCAGCCGAATAAAATTATCCACTATCTGCCGCACGACAAATGGCCCGCCATGACAATGAACTTCGGCAACATCTTCGCAGGTATAGGAATGAGGGGCGCGCATGACAACCGCCATCACCTCGTCTATCGGCTGCTGATGAACAGAAAAGATATCTCCGTAATAGAGATGGTGGGATTGAAACCGGGGGAATTGAGAACGATGGTAACGAGGATGAAAAAGGCGACGAAGAAAATCTTCCGACTGATTGCCGGAAAGACGAATAACGCCGATGCCTCCCTCCCCCGGTGGGGTGGCAGGAGCAACAATAGTATCTTTGTTCACCAAAACAAAAAATTCCCGTTAACGATTTTTACATATGGGCACGAATTGAACTGATCCTTATTTATTCCGCAAAGCACTCGCTTTTTGACGGGCGACCCCCGCCTCCGACGTAGTGGGATATGAAGCAACCACCTTGTCGTACAAAACAAGAGCACTGTTGCTGTCTCCCATCGTCTGGAAAGACAATGCCTGTTTCAACAGAGACGCTGCCGCCTTCGCATGCTGCGGATATTTGTCCAATACTTTCTGAAATTGGACAATGGCATTCTCATAATCTTTTTCCGCATAATACGTTTCTCCTACCCAATACAGGGCATTGGGAACAAGCGAATTATCGGGATAGGTCTTTACAAAGCCCTGAAGCGCCTTGCGTCCACCTGAGTAATCACCATTTTCCCGAATACGGGCCAAAGCCTGTTTATAGACATCCTCCGCATCCGTCGACTCTGGTTGCTCCTCTTTTGCAACCGTCTTCGCAGGAGCTGGAGCTTTTTCCACCGTTTTTTTGGTGTTGTTGATCTGTGTGGTCAATTCCTGTTTCAACTGGGCGTTTTGACGTTCCTGATCAGCCAACTGGCCCCTGACCGTTTGCAGTTCCACCCGCAGATTATCCAGATCCGCCTGCATATTGGCCTGTCCCTGGGATGCCTGACTTTCCGAAGCGGCACGTTGTTCCAAATAGGCAAGCCGATTCTTCATCTCATCCAGATCGCGTTTCAATGCAGTTTCTTCTTGGGAGAAAGCGCAACCTCCCAACATAATCGCCACTATTATCCATAGCCAATTACTTCTTCTCTTCATCTGCTCCTCCATCAATTATAATAACTGGAAAAATTAAAAACTGTTTGTTGTCCATTTGTCAATTTTTTATTCACATAGAGACACTTTCCCATTGCAATTTTAACAATTGATACAGAAAAAAGAAAACGCCGGCTGTACATCACTGCAGTTATGAACCACAGCGTATTCATCGGCGTTTCCCCTGGAAATGCTTTCCAACCTTTGCCAGTTCCCTACATACTGGTTCTAGACCCAGAAATTGTCAGGGTACCGGTTTTGGATGCACTTTCGCAAAATTTTAGTTGTCCCGTTTAAACTCGGCCCGACGGTTTTTAGCCATTGCGGCTTCCGTTCCACTCCGATCAAGCGGAATTTCTTCTCCATAGGAAATAACCCGCATCCGGGAAGAGGCAACTCCCAACGTGCTCAGATATGCAGCCACTGCCTGGGCACGTTTCTCTCCCAGTGCGAGATTGTATTCATCAGAACCGCGCTGGTCGCAATGCCCCTCGACAATGATCCGCAACTCGGGATGATTTTTGATATAGGCGGCATTGCGGGACAGAGTGGTACGCGCTGCCTCGGAAAGCGTGTAGCGATCATATTCGAAAAAGATCCTCTCAAGTTCGGGGATTGGGGTGCCAGCGCCCTGAAAGCCCTGACGCTGATCATTGTTGCTCCATCCCGAGCTTCCGCTTCCGAGTCCATCACGGCTCCCGGAAAAATTGGTTTCTCCCACGCCTTGTTCACCAAAACCGTACTGCTGCTGAGTCCCAACGTTGGCGCCGGTGGTACCGGTACCGCTCTCTTCAACAGGCTTCTTGGCGCACGCCGCGATCATCAATACGCTTATTCCCACCGCCATTACCAATTTCCATTTACTCATTTCTTTCTCCTTTGTTTGAAAAAATTGTTTTACTGTCCTGCTTCAGGGTCCCTTCAAGAGTTCGTCAACGAGGAGACCAGGCCGGATGAATGCAGTTGCCGCCTCCACCGGAAAGCCGACGGAGACCTCCTCCATCGGAACGCATCACATAAAGAGCCTTCCTGCCTCCCTGATCCGAGGAAAAGACCAAAAAACGCCCATCCGGACTCCAGCGGGGATGTTCCTTGTTGCCGGCCCCAAAGGTCAGGCGGCGCTCGTCCGAACCATCAGGACGAATGGTATAAATCTCGAAGTGCCCCTGTTCTATCCGGCTGAAGGCAATACGATCTCCTGCCGGACTCCAGGCTGGCGTAACATTGTAGCTCCCGCGCGATGTAAGCCTCCGCTCGCCCCCGCCAGAGGCATTCATGACAAACAACTGCGGGGATCCCATCCGGTCCGAGACAAAGACCAGGCGTGAGCCATCAGGGCTCCAACTGGGATCGACATCGATCCCCCAGGCGCTGGTCAAACGCCGTTTCCCGCTCGCCCCCACCACATAGATATCGGAACCGTTTTGCTCGGACATGGTCAGCGCCACATTGTCCCCTTTCGGACTGAAGCGACCGGAAATGTTCAAGCCGCTCCTGTTCGAAACACGGCTTTCCTGCCGCGTCGCCAGATTCAGCCGAACCAGATCCGGATTGCCGGAACGATATGAGGTAAACAGCAGATCGGTGCCACTGGGAGAGAAATCGGGATTGATCACCAACGAACGATGATTGGTCAGCTGAACCACTCCCGTTCCGTCCACATTCATCATATAGAGTTCCTTGAAACCGGTCTGATCGCTTATATACGCGATTTTGCCGCGAAAGGCGCCCATCTGGCCGGTAAAGGCCTGCAGGATCTGATCGGCAAAGGCATGCGCCATCAGCCGGACCTCCTCCGTGCTCCCGGTATAGCGCTGGCCGGTTATCATCTTCTGGCTGACAACGTCAAAAAGGCGCGCTTCCACCAGCAGGCGTCCGTTTTCCAGGGAATACCCTCCCTTCACCACAGCTTCCGGCCCCAGCATCCTCCACTGCTCAAAATCCACCTGCGAGCTTTCCAGCGTCAGATGGTTCGCGTCGGAAAGAAAAGCTGCGGAATCGGCCAAACGAAACAGACCGCTCATCTCCAAATCGCCCGTCAGCACTTTGTAAAATTCCTGCGCCAGTTCCGGACGGGAAGTGTCCATGGGCAAAATCCGGGTTACCGCCAGCGAGATGACCTGCTGTCCCGGCGCGCTTACCTCAATGGTCGCACTCCCGGCAAGCGCGGGCCACAACAGAACCATCGCCATCAGAACCACACGCCGATATATGTTCCTTATCATCGGTACAACTCCTTCACATTAAAAATGACTGTTCCGTCAAACGGGGCGGGAAGTGGCTGCGGCAACTTCCTCGACTTCTGCACAGCATCCTCCACCGACTGATCAAAAACTTTATCGCCGGAAGATTTGACGATTTCCTTGTGCTTCAGATTCCCTGCCGCATCGTAGACCACACGAATTTCGGTCTCCAGATCAGGACGGCCGATCTTGTTTTTGGGAAGCCACCAGTTTGTTTGAAAAACTTTCTTCAGCCAGGGCGCCACCGTCACGCCCTCCTCGGTACCGGTTCCACCGGGTGTGCCCAAAGGCGCGTTGACCTTGCCAGGGCCCAGGGCGCCTCCCGTTCCACGGCCGCCGCCACTGCCGCCACCGTCCCCGCCACCACCAGTCCCGGAGCCAGACCCCACCTTGCGGCCCAAAGCGGCAATCTTGCCCGCCACCGCGGCTTCGGCGGAACGCTGTTTCGCTTCGGCGGCTTTCCGCTGCTGCATGGCGGCCACAACATCCTTCACCTGCTGATACTGGCTGTCTGCGCTCTTGTCCTTGCCGGCATTTGCGGTTTGCGGCGAAGTTTTCGCTGAAGCGGACGAAGATGGGGCGGTTTTGGCAGAAGCCGTCTGGGTCGTCTGTTTCCCCTCAGCAGCAGGTTTCGTCTCCGGAGCCGTCTTCAACGCGGTTTTGCCGGTTGGGGCCGGCGGAGACGCCGCCTTGGTTCCCTTCTGGGATGGCGTCTGGGTCACGGTTTTGGCCGTTTGTCCAGTCTCGGCCTTGGTGACAGTCTTGGGCGCCTTGGCAGAAGTATCCGCCTGCGGAGCCTTGTTCGGCGCCGGCTTGGCAGGTGCCGGTTCAGGTTTGGCCTGCGGGGCAGTCTTGGGCTGCGGCTTCGCCTTGGGCTGTGGCTCCGCCTTGGGTTGTGGTGCAGCCTTGGGTTGTGGTGCAGCCTTGGGCGCCAGCGTACTCGGAGAAGTGGAAGGCGCCTTGGGAGAGACAGGCTGAGCGGGAGGCTGAGGCGCAGGCCCCGGTGTCCCCGGCGTTCCTGGTTTCGCCGACTTGGGGCCGGGCGCGGGACTGCCACCCTCCGGATGACCAGCCTTGGGATTGATAACCGGTTTGCTTATCAGATCCACATAGTACACCCGCTTTTCCTCGCGGCGAACCGTCGGCAGCGTCATAACGACCGCCAGCACCATCACAAGCGCATGCGCCAGCAGGGAAAGGACCAGCATCCAGCCGATGCCACGATCACCACGCCCGACAATGGTAGAGAGAAAGTTGCTTTTCCGCATCCTTGTTCACCGAGGTTCCTGCGACACCATGCCTAGACGGGTCACACCTGTTTTGCGAAGCGCCGCCAAAACCGGCACCACCTGACCATAGGCGACGTCCTTGTCCGCCTCCAGAAACACCGCCCGTTCCTTGTTGTGAGCCAGCATTTCCCGAATGACCGGCGTCAGTTTTTCGGGGTCGTTCACCTGGCTTTTGCCCACAAAGATGGCGCCATTCCGGTTGATCGTCACAACTATCGGCTCCTTGGTTTCTTCGAGACCTGGCGCATCCGCTACTTCCGGAAGGTTGACCTCCACTCCGGTTTCCAGCATTGGGGCGGTCACCATGAAGATGATCAGCAGAACCAGCATGACGTCTACAAAAGGCGTCACATTGATCTGCGACATGGCCCGGGCTCTGCCGTTTCGTCCCGCCGTCATGGTCTGTCAGGCCCTCCTCTGCATACGTTCAAGAATATTAAGAAATTCCTGGCTAAAATTGTCCATCTCGCCAACGATAACATCAATTTTATGAGAAAAATGATTGTAGCCGATAACCGCCGGCACGGCCGCCACCAAACCAATGGCCGTGGCGATCAAGGCTTCGGAAATACCAGGCGCCACAACCGCAAGCGAGGCGCTTCCCGATTGGCCAATGTTATGAAAGGAATCCATGATACCCCATACCGTGCCAAACAGACCGATGAACGGCGCCGTCGATCCGGTCGTCGCCAGAAAGGGCAGAAATCTCTCCAGCCTCTGCGTTTCGCTGGTCATGGCACGGCGCAATGCCCGGGCAATGTAATCCGTCCCCATCGGAAAATCGTCGGGCGGGCTGTCGGAGGCCTGGATACGCCGGGCACGCAGCAATTCCTGATAACCTTCCCGGAACAGCACGCACAGCGGCGAAGCTGCGTACGCCCGCAGATTCTGGTTGATGGCTTCAAAATTTTTCTTGGTCCAGAACAGTTCCATAAACCCGTCGGAAGCTTTTCTGGCACGTCCTACCACCAGCCACTTGTGAAAAATAATCGCCCAGGAGACTACCGACAGATAAATCAGAATCCCCATCACCACTTTAACTACCGGGCCTGCATTCAAAATAATTTCCATTGTTCTCCACCGTTCCCTTTACAAGGTATTGTCGGTCGTGCAAAAGTTTGAATTTTTAAGTATATCAGTTCCGGAAACGTCCGGCAATTATCCGCAAACGCATCATAAAAACAAGCTCAAGTTTCTAACCGGAAACCCGGAACAAATACAAGAACGGATTTGGCACATCTCAAGCCATGGCAACAATTTTTTATCTTTCTGTCTCAACACATCAACGGAAGAGCACAAAATGTCTCCAGACCTCAAACTGGCCGCCATTCACGGAAGCCCCCGCCGCAACGGGCATAGTTCCCAGCTCCTGGCAGCGGCGATAAAGGGTGCGCGTACAGCCGGCGCATACGTGGAAGAACTGTTTCCCGATGCCTTGTGCATTGCGCCCTGCCGGGAAGATTACAGCTGTACGCAAAACGGGCACTGCGTCATTGGCGACGATTTTCAGCACATAGCCGCCCTGTTCGAACAATGCCATGGCCTGCTCGTTGCCTCTCCCATATTCTTCGGCACGGTACCCGCACCGTTGAAACTGCTGATCGACCGATGCCAGTGTTTCTGGATACGCAAGTACCGCCTGCACGAAACCGGCCCGCACCGGCGCCCCGCCCTCATCATCGTAACCGCCGCCCGCAGGGAAACCCCGCAGCTGTTCGAAGGAGTGCTGCGTCCTCTACGCTACTTCTGCGATGCTTTGGACATGGTCGTCCAGAACAGTTGCTGCTACGGCACGCTGGAAGAGAACGACGACATCCGCAAAGATCCCCAACGCTTGGAAACAGCATTTGCCGCAGGCGTCAAACTGGCACAAATCGCAGAGAGGAACAGATGATCCACCTTCCCGTTTTCAGCCTGATTGCAGCCATGCTGCTCTGGGCCAGCTCCTTTATCGTCCTGAAACTTTCCTTCCAATATTACCACCCCATCTGGGTCATTTTCGGACGCATGGTGGTGGCCAGCCTGGTCTTTGCGTTCTGGCTCCCCGCGTTTCGCCGCATACGCTTCCGCAAGGCCGACATCCCGATTCTGGCGGCAATGGCGCTGTGCGAACCCTGCCTCTACTTCCTGCTGGAAGCCAATGCGCTCAAAAATACCAGCGCATCTCAAGCCGGGCTTATCACCACCTTTATGCCGTTGCTCGTAACCCTGGGCGCTTTTCTGTTTTTTGGAGAACGCATGTCCAAAAGGGCTCTTGCCGGACTGTGCATCGCCGTTTTGGGAGTGGGACTGCTCAATGCCGGCAACATCTCCACGGAAACCGCACCGCATCCACTTTGGGGCAACACGCTCGAACTGCTGGCCATGACCTGCGGCGCTGCCTACACTCTGCTGCTGAAACGGCTGTCCTCGTTCTACAGTCCGTTTTTTCTCACAGCTTTGCAGGCTTTTACCGGCGCTTGTTTCTATTTTCCCCTCCTGTTTCTGCCCAGCGTCCCGGCCCCTGCCCAATTTACGCTGGAAGGCGTCCTTAGCGTGGTCTACCTGGGCCTTTTCATCACCATTGGTGCCTACGGCCTCTACAACTATGGCGTCAGCCGAATCTCCGCGGGCAAAGCGGTTGCCTTTATCAACCTGCTGCCGGTTCTGACCCTGTTTCTGGCCTGGCTGATCCTGGATGAACGCATGACACCGCTGCAATACGCCTCCAGCGCGCTGGTCATCTTCGGTGTCCTTCTGAATCAGGAGCCCCAACCGGTGGATGAAAACGGCTGGACCAAAAAACGGGAAAAAGAAAACGGAGCAAACGGCCAAGCCTTTTAAAACCGGTCATTTCTCTTCCCGAAAGAGAAAGCAAAAGCCAAAACCGGACTGCTTTCACCGGCTTTGGCTTTTTTACAACATTTTGTTTGGCCGCAAGAATGGCATCTTCCGTAGTACACTATCCTCGGCGGCTATTTCCCCGGCTGCGAGGGAAAGAAGTAAATGCGTTCGCTTTCCCTGACCATTCCCAAATCGCGGCGGGCGACATCCTCAATAAACTTCTTGTCAGAGCGTAAACAGCGAATTTCGTTGGCAAGACGTTTGTTCTGTTCGGTTATGCGGGCGATCTCCTCTTCCATCTGATCCTTCTGGCGGGAAACGTCCATGACACGCAACACGCCGCGTTCTCCCAACATGGCAAATGCAAGGAAAAGAAGCAGGGCACAGCCCGCAAGCCATGGCAACTTGCGGAAGACGATAGGAAACCATCCGGAATCCCTGAACATGACAAACCTCCTTCAAAGCGGGAAGCACCTCAAGATGTCAAAAGGCGATATCATCCATCATGCCGCTCAAAACCTTTTTGCCGATTCCCTTGACCTCAAGCAAATCTCTCGGACTTTTAAACGGTCCGTAAGTGGTTCGGCGTGCGACAATCTCCTTGGCAATTTTCGGGCCAACTCCCGGCAGTTTCGACAGTTCCGCCGCACTGGCCGTATTGACATTGATCTTCTCGCCTGGCAAACGCGCTTTTCCGGCAGCAGCTTTCTTCACATGGGGCGTATTTCTTTCCACGGTTCCCCCGTAGGGCATCTTCTCGACAGGGGCTTTTTCCGCATAAGGCGCATTCCTATCCACGGTTCCCCCATAGGGTGCTCCCTGATTAGAGAAGGGCTGGGCAAGAGGCGCAGCCCAAGCCACTGCAACCGTTACCAACAACATGGCCATTCCGCCGAGCAACATCCTGATACGCAGCTTCAGTTCTTTCATGACACACTCTCCTTCCTGTGATGAAAAAATGTTGCACCGTTGTGGACAAACTGCAAGCCCTGAAGGGCATATCGTCTTCGCCCAAGGCTCACAGATTATCCTATATGCCGAACTCGCGCCCAAGTCCCTTGAGCGCGAAACTGAACATAACCTCCCGGTCATCCTCCCTATCGCGGAAAGTCACGAACAAGCTCCAGCACTGGAATCGCCACTCGGCCCTGAGCACATGCTCCAGTTCCTTGTCATCTTTCAGATCGAAACGCCCCGAATAGCTCAAAAACAAAGGCGCCAGCAGAGTGGTGTTCACGGTACCCTGCAAATATTCATAACGTTCGTCGCGGTAGCTGTAACCGGTACTCAGACCGTTGCCGCGGCTGTCATGCACCCCCGCATAACAGCGGACAATCTCAAAATGCCGGCCATCGGGATTCACATCGTACAGGGTATCGGTATCCAGATAGCTCCAGGTTGTGGGACGTACAATAAGTTCCGTGCGCAGCGCCGAAAAAGGACGCTCATGCTCGTCCCCGGGGTCGCGTACCTCGTGGATATCATACTCCTGTCCAAGGCGTAGCCACAAAAATTCATGATAGCGTGTCTGTCCGTTCTCCTCTGCCATGCGCGCCGTCAGACGGTTGACCAACGCATAGGAAACCTTGTTCTGTGCCTCAATGTTGTCCAGATAGTCAAACTGGGGCACGGAATGCTGGCTGTCCGAGGTGTCATAGGAATAGCGGACTTCCGGCTGGATAACATGGCGCAACTTCTTGATGCGGCGGCCATTAACCATATAAACTCTTGACAGGCGGCTGGAGGCGGCCACACTCAAATCCGCCGAGTTGAGATTGGTATCGTACTCGGAATCCCAGTACACCCGCTCTCTGCCTCCCACTTCGGTTTCCAGCTCGACAACGTTGCCCGGCTTGAACACGGCGCCCAGATAGGGACGCGCCATCAGACGGTTGCCATCCTCTCCGTCTCGGCGCCAAAAATAATTGTGGGAAGCATCAAAACCATAATAAATCGGTGAAGTGGTCAGCCGCTGGCGGATCAGAGACAGCCGCGTTTCCGGCAGGCGCTGGGCGATAACACCGCTGCGCTTTTCCAGATCCTTGATATACTTTATCTGGCTGCCCAGATTGAGCTTGCCCCAGTTGCGCTGGGCAAACAGCACGGTCTGCACGCTGTTTTTGTTGTACTCCTCGGCTTCCTGCCCAAAGTCCTCGAAGTAGTCCTTTTCATCGGCGTATTCCATATTCGCCACAACCCGCACATTGCCGGGAAGAAAACCCGTGTGCCGCCAGAGATAGGCCAGCCGGTCACCGCCCTCGTCAAAGCCGTTGACATGGTACACGTTGAAGTAACCTTTGTTGTCGTTCCTGAAAATGTAGCGGTAATCCACGCCCTTGCCCACGCCCAGGCGGGACAGGTAGTCCAGATGAAACGTGGCGTCGGTGTTGCGGGAAATGGCCCAGTAAAAGGGCTGGAACATCTGGAAACCCCGTTTTTCGGAATAGCCATACTTGGGAATGAGCAGACCCGTCTTGCGCTCGCTCACCGGATAGGCGAGATAGGGCAGATAGAAAACCGGCACATCCCCTATGTAAAAAAACGCATGCTTGCCCTGGGCGTAATCGCCCACGGTCACCTTGAGATCCTTGGCTCTAAAATGCCAGGAGGGCTTGTCACCGTCGCAGGTGGTGAAGGTCGCCTCTTTGGCGGTGTAGTTGTTTTCGTCCAGCCGGTACAACATGTCGGCGGCCAAATGGAAGTTCTTCTCCCGGACAAAGGCCCTGCTGTTGCGCAGCCAGCCCTCGCCGCTCTTCAGATTCAACTGGAAAGCATCACCGGAAAGCGAATTCTCCTGTTCATCCGACAGACGGACCCCGCCTTCGCCCCGCACATCGTCGTTTTCCGGATTCCAAAGAATTTGATCGGAAAAAAGCCGCCATTTTCCCTGCTGCAGTATTACGTCCCCTTCCGCATGATAACCGCCTTCTTCTGGATCGTAGCGCAGTTGATCGGCGTTGATCGTCACCGGGAGATTCTTTTGGGGAGGTTCGAAGCACCACCCGCAGTTCACGCAACCCAACAGGGCGAAAAGACCCAGCAACTTTTTCGTTTTGGCGCTTGAAAGGCGATTCGTCATGCGCTTGTCTCCACATAATGTTCCAGATACTCGCGGGCAGCCCCTACCAGAAACAGTGAACCCGCCACCAGAAGGGGGGTTTCGGCGCCGCGCTGCCCAAGCGCCGCTTCCAGTGCAGCGGCGGGAGTGGCAAACGTTGTCGCGGCGATTCCATGCCGGCCGGCGAAACCCGCCAGCTTTTGCGGCTCGACGGAAGCCTGATCCGCGGCAACCGTACAGTATAGTCTCCGGCAGCGCGGCAACACCGGCAGAAGAATCTCTTCGGCGACTTTATCCCATTTGATGGCAACGATCCAGAAGAGATCATTGATATTTTCGTCTGCCAGATACTGCGCCAGAACCCGTGCGCCGGCCGCGTTGTGCGCTCCGTCCAGCAGAATGCGCCCGGGAAACCACTCCAGCCTGCCCGGCCACTCCACATTGCGCACACCGCTTTCCATGGCCGCGCGCTCCATATGAAAACCCTGCTCGTTCAGCAGCTCGGCGGCACACAGGCTTGTCGCCAGATTGGCATGCTGGTGCTGTCCCGGCAGCCCTGGACGCAAGAGAGCAATATCCTCGCGTCCGTGATAGGCAAAGCCGTTTTCCCGCGCGCTTGCGTCAAAATCACGTCCCCACAGCCGCACCGGCGCCTCCATGCGCGCGGCGCGCGCCAAAAGCACCTCAAGAGCTTCCGGCTCCTGGGGGCCGATGACTACCGGCGTATGCGCCTTGATGATATAGGACTTCTCCCCGGCAATGGCGGCGAGGGTGTTCCCCAGGCTTGACATGTGATCAAAGGAGATGGGCGTGACGATTGAGACCAGCGGCCGGATCAGCACGGTCGCGTCCAGCCTGCCGCCCATGCCGGTTTCGATCACCGCGAAATCGACCTCCTGGCGCGCAAACCACAGGAAGGCCAAAGCCGTGGTGAACTCGAAAAAAGTGGCGCCCTGCCCGCACGCCCGCGTACGGATCTCCTCAATCAGCGCGGCCAGCTCCTCATCGGAGATCTGCTGTTTGCCGATACGGATACGTTCGTTGAAGCGCTGCAAATGCGGAGAAGTGTAGAGCCCTACCCGATAGCCCGCGGCCTCCAGAATGGCGGCAAGACAGGCCGACGTTGAGCCCTTGCCATTGGTTCCGGCCACATGGATGCTCTTGAAGGCCTTCTGCGGATGACCAAGCTGCGCCAGAAGCAACGCGATGTTCTTCAGGCCCAGCTTGATGACCGACTGCCGCAGACCGTACAGAAATTCCAGATGGGGATTCACAGCGGGCTCTTGGTCAGAATGCTTAAGAGTTGGAACAGTTTGGCCTTCATTTCCTGCCGCCGGACGATCATGTCGATCATGCCATGGGCGAGCAGGTATTCGGCGCGCTGGAAACCCTCCGGCAGACCCTGCCGTATCGTCTGCTGGATAACCCGCGGCCCGGCAAAACCAATCAAGGCCCGCGGTTCCGCGATGTTGAGATCGCCCAGCATGGCAAAGCTTGCGGTCACGCCGCCGGTTGTGGGATCGGTCAGAACGGAGATGAAAGGCAGGCCCAGTTTCTTCATCTGATTCAGCGCCGCGGTGGTCTTGGCCATCTGCATCAGCGACATGATGCTCTCCTGCATCCGCGCGCCGCCGGAAGAGGAGAAAATCACCAGCGGGTAGCGTGCCGCCATGCTCCGTTCGATGGCGCGGGTGATCTTTTCGCCGACCACCGAGCCCATGCTGCCGCCCATAAAACCAAATTCCAGCACCGCAATAACTATCGGCAGCCCAAAGATGGTGCCCTCGCCGCACACCGCGGCTTCGGTGCGGCCGTTTTTTTTCATGGCCTTGGCGAGGCGCTCCGAGTACTGCTGGGAATCCTTGAAATCGAGAAAATCGACGGAAACCAGTCCGGCATCCATTTCACGAAACGATCCCTCGTCCAGAATCAGCTCTATCCGTTCACTGGCGCTGATGCGAAAATGATAGTCGCACTTGGGGCAGACCTTCAGGTTGCGCTCTATTTCCTTGAAGTAGATAATTTCCTGACAGTTCTGGCACTTGGTCCAGACGCCTTCCGGAATCTGGACCTTCTTTGCGGCGATCGCTTCCAGCGGCGCCTTTGTCTTTTTGAACCAGGCCATATAAAAAATTCCCTTGTCTACCTGCAATGGAATGCGAATTTCTTTCTATCCTCGAATTTGCGGCATTTTCACTTGCAAAAATTCAAAATTTAAGTGTACCGCATTCAAACCCGCATCGGCAAGTGTCTCCGCCTTTTGGACGGCGATTGTCCTGATGCTGCCCTGATGCAAAAATGAGGGCAGCAGCAAAAAGATTTGAATTTTTCGCGGCACTCGCTTAAACGTGAAGCAGTTTAGCCAAGGAAAAGGAGGGTACATCATGGATGCACAGTCGGCAGGATCGATGTTGATCATGACAGGAGTGGTGTTGGTGCTGATCGCCGGATACCGGCTGCGCGCACCGCAATCTTTGGAGGCTCAAAACCGGGAGGACCGAACACCGGAAACGCAAGAAACGGAAGCAGAGGAGAAAATGCCCAGGATAGGAAAAATCCTGCGGGCCAACCCCCACGGGAATCCCGTCTGGGTTTGGGTGGGACGCCTTGGATCGTTTATGGCACTGGTGGGCGGCATGCTCCTCATTCTGGACTACTACCGGCATGGCG
>JAILGY010000024.1:0-9702 GCA_024696325.1 bacterium
TTCTGACTGGCGAACTTCGGCGAATACCCGGCAGCAATCGCCGCTCTTGTGGCGTTGTGGTCAATGCCGTATTCCCTGACAAATGCCTGTTGCTTCGGACTCATGGCGGTTTCCTCCCCTGGTAAATTATCCTAGATCCTCTAAATATTTACCATAAAGGTATAGTTTTGAAATATCAATAACTTACAGACCACCATTTTCAAAAATTCATACCTCGTTGAAAAAGGGGTTCTCTCCATGAAGGGCCACCGTCATTCGCTAGCCCCCCCGGTGCCGTCTGGCAGAAACCGCCAGAAAAAAATCTGCTCTGCACTTTGGTAGAATCGCGCCAGCTCAAAGAGAAAGCCGGAAGATTTGAGCCGGAAAAACTCTCTGGAAATCTGCAGCCACCTCTCACCAAGGCGCACATGCTGAGAACGATTTTCCGGAGCGCCGTTATCTGCATCACCCTGCCGGACCGGCTGCCAGACGCACCCGGCAAGACTGGCGGCAATGTTTCCTCATACACTACTCGCCGCCGAGGTTGGCAGGCAGGAAGATCGGAGCATGACTGGCGAGTAGCAATTGTAGCGGAAGTAGCAAGAACCGTAAGAATAAAAAATAAGGTTCTTTCCTCCCCTCAAGATGCTCACATGAGCGCTAACGCTGGCTTTAATCTATCCAATTTTGAAAATATTGGGACTGTCTATCGAAATGAAAAAAAACTGGGCAAGGGCGGTTATCTGGGGAAGGATGATCGCCCTTTTCTTTTGGAGAAATCATACCCCAGATGGCGAGACGATCTTTTTTTGGTCAATACGCAGGCCCTTTTTTATCTCTGGCCAGTATTTTTTTTCTTCTGCCCTGTTACGGTGTGCGTTATCTTTTTGTATGTTGTTTTTTTCATTTTTTTTGAGAGACAAAATTAAAAAGTGTGGCATTTAGTGTGGTATTTGGGAAATGATGTTTTTGTAATGCATTAAATTTATTATATATTTTATGTTATGGCGGACATGTTTTGATTGTTTCCTGCCTTTTTTTCACTTATACGATTGTACAATTCTCCGTTCCACTCTCTTGAGGGGGCAAGGCTACCAACTTGAGTCCCTTTGCTCCCGGGGGAATGGATGAAAAAATTTTGCAAGAAAGGAAAGAAAAGTGCGCATGCATAGTGTTTTTGGGATTGCCGGAGCCGTGCTGATCGCTTTGCTGGCCGCCTGTACAAGAACGCCTCGGCCATCAGGACCGGTAAGCCCATCTCCTCCTCCCTGGGCCATTACGACACCGACAACACCTTCCACACCGACATCGCCGGTTCCCTCCAGCCCGACGATCCAGGTGCCTTCCGCTCCCTTGCCGCCGCAGGTCCCGGTTATTTCCACCCCCTCGTACCCGTCTTCCTCTTTGCCTCCTCCTCCTCCCCGGCCGGTCAAGGTGGAAGAGAATACCTATCTGCGCATGGCAAGCTGGGCGGAAATTGATGGCTGGTACACGGGCGAACAGGATTTCCTCGGAGTTTTTCAGGCTTTTCGCAGCAGTTGCGGAACATTGGGCAAACAGGCGCGGTGGAGCAATGTCTGCACCGCGGCGGAACGCATTTTTATCGGCAGCCATGCTGATGCGCGTTCCTTTTTTGAAAAGTATTTCACGCCCTATCAGGTGCGGAACAAGGATGGTTCGGTGGAAGGCCTGCTGACCGGTTACTACACGCCGGAGTTGCGCGGCAGCCGTGTTCAGACTTCGCGCTACAACTATCCGCTCTACGGTGCCCCCCATGATTTGCTGGTACTCGATTTGGCGGCAGTCTATCCGAATCTTCCCAAGAACATGCGTGGCCGGCTTGACGGGAAAAAGGTGGTGCCCTACTGGAGCCGTGCCCAGATCGAGGGAGCAGGGAAACCGCTTCGTGGTCAGGAACTGTTCTGGGTGGACAATCCGGTAGAGCTGTTTTATCTGCAGATTCAGGGCAGCGGGCGTATCGCAATGGATAATGGCGAACGGGTGATGGTGGGCTATGCCGAACGCAACGGTCATCCCTTCCGTTCCATCAGCACGGCCTTGCTCAAGGCGGGTGCAATGTCGCGGGATCAGATGTCCATGCAGAATATCCGCACCTGGGTTATGGCCGATCCGGCAAGACGTCTGTCCATTCTCAACGAAAATCCCTGTTTCATCTTCTTCCGGGAACTGCCGAAACAGTTTCAAACTCCGCCGGGTGCGCTTGGCGTCCCGCTGACACCTCGCCGCAGCCTGGCCGTGGACAAGAGTGTTATTCCTCTGGGCGCTCCGGTATTTGTCTCGACGACCTGGCCAAATAATGCCACGCCACTCAAACGGGCCATGCTGGCTCAGGATGTGGGAGTTGCGATCACCGGCGGCGTGCGGGGCGATTTCTTCTGGGGAGTAGGTGATGAAGCCGGGCAACTGGCGGGCCGCACCAAACAGAAGTGCCGTTTCTGGACACTGTTGCCCCGGTAGGAACAGGAAAAAGAAATAAAACAGCTTGCCGCGTTTCTACTTGTCGTTTTTGGCAGTGGCGGCGGCAAGCTGTTTCCAGAACTCCAGGCGTTCCCGGATGGTTTTTTCGTAGCCGCGTTCCACCGGTTGGTAGTAGCTGGCGGAGCGCAGCGCTTCCGGCAGATACTCCTGAGCCACGACCCCGCCTTCAAAATCGTGTGCGTATTTGTAACCCTCTCCATAGCCCCATTCCTTTTTCATCATTTTGGTCGGCGCATTGCGCAGATGCAGCGGCACCGGCAGTGCACCGGAGCACCGCACGTCCTTCAGGGCCTTTTCCAGTCCCATGTAGGAGGCATTGCTCTTGGGGGCAGCCGCCAGATAGGTAGCTGCCTGCGCGAGATTGATGCGTCCTTCCGGCAGGCCGACGAACTGGACCGCCTGCATGGTTGCTATCGCCACCTGCAGGGCGCGGGGATCGGCGTTGCCGATGTCTTCGGAGGCCAGGATCACCATGCGGCGGGCAATGAAAAGCGGATCCTCTCCGGCTTCCAGAAGACGCGCCAGCCAGTAGAGGGCGCCATCGGGTGACGAACCGCGCATGCTTTTGATAAATGCGGAAATGACGTTGTAGTGCTCTTCGCCGCCTTTGTCGTAGAGGAGAGGCTTGTCCTGCAGGGCGTTTTGAATGTCCTCCACGCCGATTTCTCCGCCGCCGCGCAACCGGGCGGCGAGTTCCAGTGTGTTGAGTGCCACCCGGGCATCGCCGCCGGCCCACTGTGCGAGCTGATCGGCGGCTTCGGGCGCAAGACTTAAGTTTTGTCCGCCCAGGCCTTTCGGGTCATTCATGGCGCGTTCAAGCAGGATGCGGATGTCTCCTTCGTCGAGGGGCTCCAGCACCAGCACCCTGGAACGTGAAAGCAGCGCGTTGTTGATCTCGAAGGAGGGATTTTCGGTTGTGGCGCCGACCAGAATGACATCGCCGTTTTCGACGCTGTAGAGCAGCGCGTCCTGCTGGTTTTTGGCCAGCCGGTGAATTTCGTCCAGAAACAGAATGGTGCGTTTGCCATGGAATTTGCGTTCCTCGCGTGCCTGCTGCAGGGCTTCACGGATTTCCTTCACGCCCTGGAAGACCGCGGACATCGGCACGAAATGGCTGTTGGTGGCAGCCGCCACCAGCCGTCCCAGAGTGGTTTTGCCGGTGCCGGGCGGACCGTAGAGAATCAGCGAGGAAATCTGTCCGGAACGAATCTGGCGGCGAATAATGCCTTCGGGGCCAATGAGCTTGCGCTGCCCGACCATGGCATCCAGCGTAGCGGGACGCATCCGTTCCGCAAGTGGAGCGTTGGCATTCTGTTCAGCGCTCTGTTCGAAAAGATCCATAATTTTCTTCACTCTCTTTCATCTTTTTCAAAAGGTGCGAAAAAGAAGCGGAGCTTTCCTGCCCGTGAAAGGATCGTCCGGTTTCGGGGACTGCGGCACATGCCGGCTGGAGCCTCAGGCCGTATCGGAAGCGATCAACAGGCCGCCTACAAAGCGCGGATCCATCTTGTCCGGCGTGATGGGGCAAAAGGCCTCGTCCCACTGCCGCAGGCAGAATTGCGCAAAGCGTCCGCCTCCTGGCACAAGGGACTCCAGCCAGTTGACGGTTTCCTCTCTGAGGCGGGGATGGAGATGGCCGTCGAGTGTGATCATCCGGTGCAGTGCCCCCAGTTTGGAAGCCGGTATGGGACGCGGTGCCAGTTTGCCGCCCAGCAAGCGGTTGGCAAGCGCGGTCAGAAAGATCCGTGACATCAGCGGCGCGGGGAGGGGATGCTTTGAGGCATCGACCGGCTGCCAGGAGGAGAGATCGAAACGGAGCGGGCCTTCAAAGAGTTGTACCGCCACTTCCGCTTCATCAAGCCAGCCACTGGCCCGTTCCAGCTCGTCCAGGGAGCGGAATCCACGGGGTGTTTCCAGCTCCGGTGGCAGAAACTGCGGTTTGCGTTTTTTGAGCTCCGCAAGCGGTCGTTGCCAGACATCGTCCAGCAGGAAAGCCGTGTCGCTTTTGGCCAGGCGCAGCGCGCGGTCATGAAGCCGCAGCGTCAGATTGAAACCTGTGCGAAACAGCGTGAGCAGAGGAAGATGGGGCCACAACGTTGCCCATTGCGCGCCGTGCCGGGCGCGCAGATACTCTCCTCCGAGATGCAGGTAGTCCCGGACTTCCTGCAGGGCGGCGCGCAGTGTGTCGCGGTCGCCGATATCGCGCTCCTCTGCCACAAGGACGCGGTTGACCACAGCCGCCAGTTCGGCCTCGCGCCCGTCAAGCACCTCCTGAAGCCAGACGGCCTCTTTGGAGTTGGAGACAAGTTCCGGAAAGTAGAACAGTCTGTCATTTTGCCCGGGCAGATCCGTTGCGCAAAAATCGGCATCGGCCGTCACCTGGTCCGGATTGAGACGGGTGTAGACGATCTGGGCATCCATGAAATCGGGGAATCCTGCTTCCCACTGCCGGGTGCGGTGCCGCTGATAGGCGCTTTCCTCCAGTGAGGCAAAGGTGTCCGCATTGAGCGAGAGGGCCAGCTGCTGGAACAGTTCGGGATCCTGCTCTTCAATGAGCGCCAGGAGCTGTTCTCCAACCTTGAACATCTCCGGCGGAAAATCCGGCGGTTCCTCCGTCTTTTCCGCTTCCGGATTGCTCAGGCAGCGTCCAAAGAAGAGCAGCAGCAGCTCGAAATCCAGCGCGCGCACTATTTCCAGCACGGCCTGTTCATCCGCTCCCTCCAGCAGGTTTTCCAGCCAGCGTCCCATGCAGGCCAAATTGATCCGGTCGCGTTTCCAGCAGTCCATATCCAAAAAGGTTTCAAACTGCGAAGGCGAGGCCAGCCCCAGCACTTCCTGCGCGTCTTCCAGCCCAATTTCCCGCAGCAGCAGATAGAGCTCGTGCGAAGGCATGAGGCGTACAAGTTCTCCGCCCTGCGGCGAATTCAACAACAGGTCAATCTGTTGGAGCGCCGGCAGCGTTCGAAGCTGCTCCAGCTGGCGTCTCAGGGACAAACGTGCCCCTGCCGCACTGTTGGGAACCGGGTCGTTCATTTTTTAGGCTCCTGGATGGGTTCGGCGATTTTTTGCTCCATTTTGGCAAACAGCCCCTTGAAACCTTCACGGTTGACGATTTCCGAATAAGTGCTGCGGTAGTTGCGCACCAGACTGACTTCCTCGATCACCACATCGTAGACGCGCCACTGGCCGTTGTTCAGGAGCAACTTGTAATTAACCGGGATTTCGGCACTTTTTGTGACGATGAAGGTATTGACCAGGGCCTTGTCCTTTTCCTGCCGCTCCTGGGCATAGCGGACATTTTCGTGCCCGTATTCTCCGGTATAGCTTTCAATTTTGCCCATGTAGGTGCGTTCCAGAAGGCGGGTGAACAGTTCGATGAAGCGTTTCTGCTCGTCCGGGGAGGCCTTGCGCCAGTTCACGCCCAGAATCCACTGGGACATGGTTGGGAAGTCGAAGCGCGCACGCACGATGGACACGATTTTTTCATCCCGTTCTTTTTTCTTCAGGGTGCCATCGTTGAGGATATCGATAATGCGGTCCACATCACCGCGCAGCTGTTCGGTAACGGCTCCAGCCTGTGCCTTTTGTGGACCTGCGCTCGCCAGCGTGAAGAACAGCAGCGCCGTCACCCAAAATTTGCCTTTCCCGATGTTCATCTTCAGATTTGCCATTTTGCACCTCCGTTTAGGATTGTTCTGCACACGGCTGCGCCGTATGCCTTCGTCTTTTCAATTTCCTGGAAATATTTTGGTCTTCTAGCCGGCAGGCCGTTGGGAGACGGTTGCTTCCCAAACGTCTTCTCAAGTTTTACAATTGACATTGCAGCCATTTTATGGTTTTTAGCGAAGTCTGTCCCTAACATTGCCGAAGTGCCGTTTTGCCAATGGAATTGCCACGTTCCCGTGTCAGGGATTGACGCGGTTTCCAACGCAGCGCCATTTGAAAGAACGAATCTTCTTTCGGGGTGAATCGGCCCCGCGCTGCCTGTGCAAGGCACCTTTTATAGTACGGGCGCTTGAGATTGCAAATAAAGAATTGTTGCTGAACATTAAAGGGACACTTAAGCTCTGTTAGCAATCGACACAAACACTCATTGTTCCAAAGGAGTCCGAGATGAAAAGAACGTATCAGCCCAGCAAAATCAAAAGAAAAAGGACGCATGGTTTCAGACAAAGAATGCAGACGGCCAATGGACGCGCGGTTATCAGAAGACGCCGCCAGAGAGGGAGAAATCTGCTGGTACCGACCATTCCGCAGAAATAAAGACACGCTTTAAGGCGGGAAAGTGTACAGTTTTCCCAAAAAGTATCGTTTGCTGAAGCGGTTTGAGTTTCGTCGGGTGGAAAATGCCGGGAAACGCAAACGTCTGGATCATGTCATTGTCGTTTTTGCAGAAAATTCCGGAGATAGCCCGAGATTGGGACTGGTGGTCAGCCGCAGGGTTGGTAATGCGGTGATACGGAACCGGGTAAAAAGAATTATCAGGGAGTTTTTCAGATATCACCGCCTTACCCTCAGCCCGATAGATGTTGTTGTCATTGCGAGAAAAGGAGCGAACCTTCCGGAGCGGGATCTGCTGTTCAAGGAACTTGACACGGCGTTTCGCTGGATATGCTCATGCAATAGTGATGTTCAAAAAAACGCTGCTCTTTCTTATTAGATTCTATCAAAGGTTCATTTCTCCTCTTAAAGGTCGTTCCTGCCGGTTTTACCCCACATGCTCGCAGTACGCATACGAAGCCATTGTAAAATATGGAGTTGTAAAAGGCGTTTGGATGGCAACGAAACGGATTTTGCGTTGTCATCCGTTCAATGAGGGCGGCTACGATCCGGTCAAATAATGGACAGCGGACAAGGTGACGAAAAAATGGAGATAAAAAATACCGTTCTGGCTTTTGTTCTGATAATGACCATCTATACGGTCTACCTGTTGTTTTTTCCTCACCCCCAGCCTGTACCTCCGCCTGCCGATAACGCCGAAGCCAGGGTGGAAGAGAAGGCTTCCGTTGCCGTACCGGTAACAACTTCCGCCCGTCTTTCGCCGGAAGATGAATTTGTGCCGGAAAGCGGCCAGTCCACTTTGCTGAAGAAGGAGATCGTGGTTGAAAATGATCTCTTTTGGATGACGCTGACCAATGCTGGTGGCCGGATCAAAACGATGCGTTTGAAAGGCTTCCGGCAGGGTATTGACGATGCCCCGGATTCTCTGGTCCTGGTTGATGCGGTCCGGGACGACATGGCAACTTTGGCCACACAGGGAGAAGGCGTGTGGGCCTTTTCGCCCGATACGATGTTTCATGCGTCCGAAAGCAAAAATGCCGTTTCGATTTCCGGCGACAAGACCTATACACTGGTTTTCAGAGCCAACGCAGGATCCAATCTCATTGAAAAGACGTACACGTTTACCGGAAACCGGTATTTCTTCGATGTGTCGTTACGGATCATCAACAGAGGTGGCCAGATTGCACGGGGCAGTGTAACGGTCTCCCTGGTGCAGCCCGTTGAACAGCCGGATTCCAAGGATCGGTTTGCCTTTTCGCAGACGGCTGCCCTGGTAGACGACGATCTGAAGACCGCAGAATTCGCAAAACTTGCCAAGGCACCTTTTTCTTTTCTAAACAAGGTGAAGTGGAGCGGTTTTGAGGACAAGAACAAGTATTTTATCGGAACAGTTATTCCGTTGAACGGCGGAACCCGGTCTGCCGATGTCATCCAGACCGAGGATGCCTATTGCAACCGGATCGCCAGCGAGTCATTCAACATCGGTCCCGGAGAGGAAGCTGCGCTCGCCTATACGGTCTACTATGGCCCCCGGGATATGGACATTCTCAAGACATCCGGCCATGATCTGGACCGGATCATTGACTTTGGCTTTTTCGACATCATCGCCCGGCCGCTTCTGAAGATCCTTCACTTCTTCTACGGTTTCGTCGGCAACTACGGATGGTCCATCATTCTGCTGACCGTCATTATCAAAATACTGTTCTGGCCCTTGACAGACAAGAGCTATACCTCGATGAAGGCGATGCAGAAGCTGCAGCCCGAGATGCAGAAGATCCGGCAGAAGTTCAAGGACGACAAGCAGCAGCTCAACATCGAAGTCATGCAGCTGTACCGGAAGCACAAGGTGAATCCCCTGGGGGGCTGCCTGCCGATGCTGCTTCAGATACCGGTGTTCTTTGCTCTCTACAAGGTGTTGATGGAGGATATCGCCTTGCGGCATGCGCCCTTCATGCTGTGGATCCAGGATCTCTCGGCGAAGGATCCCTATTATGTGACGCCGCTTATCATGGGCGCGAGCATGTTTATCCAGCAGAAGATGACGCCGAATACCATGGAGGGGCCACAGGCCAAGCTGCTGCTCTATATGCCGCTGATATTCACCTTCATGTTCCTCAACTTCCCGTCGGGCCTGGTCATCTACTGGCTGGTCAACAACCTGCTGACGATTTTGCAGCAGTTTTTGATCAATCGGAAGAGTGCTGCGCAAAGTGCGTGATGATGCTTATTCCTGCTTCTTTTTGCTGCGGGGATGGGCGCTGTCGTATACTTCCATCAGCTTTTGCAGGCTGACCTGCGTATAGCGCTGGGTGGCGGCCAGAGAGGCGTGCCCTAGCAGTTCCTGGATCGCGCGCAGATCGGCGCCCCCATCCAGCAGATGGGTGGCGAAGGAGTGGCGCAGCGTGTGCGGTGAGGCGTGTTTGGTGATGCCGGTCTGCAGCATCCGGCGTTCCAGACGGCGCTCCACCGTGCGGGGATTCATGCGGGCGCTGCCGCGGCCGGGAAAGAGTGCGCCGCTGCTCATCGCTGCCCGGTCAAGATAGGCGCGCAGGGCTGTCAGCGCCCGGCTTCCCACCGGCACAAGCCGTTCCTTTCGCCCCTTGCCGAAAACCCGCACCAGTTTCTGCGGGAAACTTACATCCGGCACATCCAGATGGACCAGCTCCTCCACCCGCAGTCCGCATGCATAGAGCAGTTCAAACGCGGCACGATCCCGCAGATCGGCCAGGCTATCCCCCCATTCGATGGCATCCAGCAGCTGAAACACTTCATCCACTGTAAGCACCTTGGGCAGACGCCGCTCCAGGCGGGGAGCGAAAATCATCTCCGCCGGATTGCTTTTGACGACCTGTTGACGGACCAAAAAACGGAAAAAGCCGCGCAGAGCCGAAAGCTTGCGGTGAATGGTGGTACGCCGGGCGGAAGCTTTATGGAGCCAGGCCA
>JAILGY010000184.1:0-4012 GCA_024696325.1 bacterium
GATCGACACGCTGCGCAAGCTGGGCAAGAACGTGGAGTACCACCGAATCGTCTCCGACTACGGGCACGATTCCTTCCTGGTCGAACCGGAAAAATTCACACCGCTGCTGGTGGACTTTTTGCGGCGAATCGATGAATCCTCTGATGCGCAACGGCCCCTATAACCTCTTTTCCGAACACCTCAAGCAGCTCTTTGGGCAGCGGGTCCACAAGATCTCCGTGGACGCCGGTTTTTCCTGCCCCAACCGCGGCGGGTCCCGGAACAATCCGGGCTGCATCTTCTGCGGCGGCGAAGGATCGGGCGCAACCGGCATCGCGCGCGGCGCTTCCATCCGCGCCCAGCTGGAAGACGGGAAAGAGGTCATGATCCGCAAGTACAAGGCGAAGCGTTTTCTGGCCTACTTCCAGAGCTACACCAACACCTTCGCGCCGCCCGAAACGCTGGCCGCCCGCTTTGACGAGGCGCTGGCGGTGCCGGATGTCATCGGGCTTGCGGTCGCCACCCGCCCCGACTGTCTCGGGGAAGCAACGCTCGACCTGCTGGAACGCTGCCACCACCGTACCTACTTCTGGCTGGAACTCGGTCTGCAGAGCATCCATGACTCCACCCTGCGCTTCATCCGGCGCGGTCACGACTACGCGGCCTTCCTGCGCGCCTTCCACGCGGCCAAGGCGCGGGGCCTGAGGGTCTGCGTCCATGTCATTCTGGGACTGCCCGGCGAGGGCCGCGAGGAGATGCTCGCCACCGCCGCGGAAATGGCGCGTCTTGAAGTGGACGGCATCAAAATCCATCTGCTGCACGTGCTGGAGGGAACGGAGCTGGCACGGATGTACCGCGCAGATGAAGTGCGCCTTCTGGAACGCGACGAGTACATCCGGCTGGCCGTGGACTTCGTGGAGCGCCTGCATCCCGCAACGCTCATCCAGCGGCTCACCGGCGACGGCCCGCGCGATCTGCTGCTGGCCCCGCGCTGGTCGCTGGACAAGTGGGAGATCCTCAACGCCATCAACGAAACCTTCCGGCGGCGCGGATCGTATCAGGGGCAGCTTTACGGTTTCTGAATTTTTCATCATCAACCCAAAACCTTTGAAAGGGATACAATACCATGCAAACCATCGGTCTGATTGGCGGCGGCAATATGGCGGAAGCCATCATTAAGGGCATTGTCCGGACAAACCTGGAAAATCCGCTCAACATTCTGCTCCACGAGCCCAACAAGAGCCGCTGCGAGACGCTCGGGCGGGAGTACAGGCTGCATTTTTGCGAAAGCAACGGGGAACTGGTGCAGAAAAGCGACGTCATCCTGCTGGCGATCAAGCCGCAGGTCTCCCCCACTGTACTGAAGGAAATCGCGCCGCATGTGGACGGCAAGCAGCTGATTCTCTCCATCATGGCCGGCGTCCCCACCGCTGCCATTGAAAACGCCTTTTCCAGCCCCGTACGGGTGGTGCGCGCCATGCCCAACATGCCAGCGACCGTCGGCGAGGGCGTGACCGCCCTGTGCGCCGGAAGCCATGCCGAAAGCGGCGATCTGCTCACCGCCGAAGAGCTGTTCTCCGGCATTGGCACGGTCCTGCGGGTTGAGGAAAAACAGATGGACGCGGTGACCGGGCTGTCCGGATCGGGGCCAGCCTACGTTTACATGCTGATCGAAGCGTTGGCGAGCGGCGGCGTGTTCAGCGGCCTGCCGCGCGGCACGGCACTGCAGCTGGCCATTCAGACGGTTCTGGGCTCGGCGAAACTGGCAAGCGTTTCGGCGCTGCACCCCGCCATCCTGTGCGATCAGGTCTGCTCTCCGGGCGGCACGACCATTGCCGGCGTCAAGGCACTTGAGGAGCATGGCTTCCGCAACGCGGCCATGGAGGCCGTCATCCGCGCCACCCAACGCTCAAAGGAGCTGGGAAAGGCATAACCCGTCCTTTGGCCCCGGGCTGGCACGGCGCAAGCCGCGACTGGGGGAGTTACAACACCGCAACGGCAAAGAGACGCACTTGGAAAAGAGATCCAGCGACACGACGGGTTTTTCAAGCCAAGCAACGGCTATTCCTTCATCATGGGGGGTATGGGGCGGTCATTCAGTTTGTGCTTGAGTTCGGACTTGAACCCATCGACGAAATCTTCCTCGCGCAGAAATTCGTTCATGATGATCGGGCCGCGGCCGTCATATTCAAATTCCTTTTCGGAAAGGATGGGACGCCCGTTTTCCACATGGAAAAGAAATTCCGGCATCATCCTGTGTTCCACGATGCGCCCGTTGCCGCGCTTGACCTTGTAGCTGTACTCGAAAGTGACAATGAAATCGTTGGCGTTCTTTTCGGTGACCCGGTATTCGACGGTGGCGGACTGGCCGAACAAATTCTCGAAGCGGAGCTTCCGCCCCTTAAAATGCAGGACCGTCCGCGGATAGTCCTTGATCTGCTCCGTTTCGATCCATGTGCCGTCCAGCCTGTCACTGACGGAATCGGCCATTGCCGACAGGGGCAGCATGGCAAACAGCACGGCGGCAAGAACGCTGAAAAGCTTCATTTTTACCTCCAATTACAAAAAACGGGGCGGCAAAGCCGCCCCGTTCATCACTTTAGTTCTCCTGTGTGCGGGTACTCAAACTTTTCGCGAGTTCCACCAGATCGATGAACTCCGCACGATCGCCGTAGGGATCGGGAGATTTGGCGCCGGAGGCGAGTTTGTGGATGTCGTCCCAGCTTAAAGGTCCGTTGTATTCGCCGCCGCGCAGGGCCTCGCCGTAGGCCGCAACCGCCACGGCAAAGCGGCTGTCGTCTGATGCCGCGGAGAAGGCCTTGCTTTTCGCCGGAACAGCCTGTTCCAGCAGTTTGGACTGCGACTGGTCGGGCAGCTTGTAGCGCAGTTTGAGATAGGCGTATTCGTTGCTTTTGCCGTTGGCCGCAGGAGCGGCAGCGTAGCGGCTGTCGTCGATCCAGCCCTTCCTGCCCGTGGGAACGAATTCATAGAAGGCGGTCACTTTCGCGCCCGCGCCGATTTCGCCCGCATCAACCTTGTCGTTGTTGAAATCCTCGCGTTTCAGCTGGCGGTTTTCATAGCCAATCAGGCGATACTCGCGAACCGTTGCGGGGTTGAATTCCACCTGAATTTTCACATCCTGCGCCACGGTCATCAGCGTGGCGGAGAGCTCGCGTCCTACAACCTTTTTGGCCTCGCGGCGCGAATCGATGTAAAAAAAGTTGCCGTTGCCGGCATCGGCGATCTTCTCCATCATCGCCTCGTTGTAATTGCCCGTGCCATAGCCCAGGGCCGACAGCGAAATGCCCGACTTGCGCTTTTCCGCCACCATGGTTGTCAGGGCGTTGCGGTCGCTTATGCCAACGTTGAAATCACCGTCGGTTGCCAGGATAATGCGGTTGATACCGTTCTTGATGTAGGACTTTTCCGCCTCGCGATAGGCCATCTGGATGGCCTGCTCGCCCGCGGTCGCACCACCCGCCTGCAGGGAATCGATCACCCGCAGAATTTCCGCCTTTTTATTGCCCGGAGTGGAAGGCAGGGCCAGCTTTTCACCGCTGGCGTAGGTCACGATCGCCACCTTGTCCTGCGGGCGCAGCTGCTCGGTCAGGATATGCAGGGTTTGTTTGACCAAGGGCAGTTTGTTGTCGCTGTTCATGCTGCCGGAAACGTCAACCAGAAAGACCAGGTTGGCGGGCGGCAATGCCGATGCCTGCCGGTCGTCCGCGCGCAGGGCGATTTTGAGGATCTTGGCCTCCGCCTTGAAGGGCGAATCAAAGACCTCGGTCGAGATGGAAAATGGCGTGCCGTTGCTGGCCCGCGGATAATCATAGTCAAAGTAGTTGATCAGTTCCTCAATCCGCACCGCGTCACGGGGCGGCAGGCGGTTCGAATTCAGAAAACGGCGGATATTGCTGTAGGCCCCGGTATCCACATCAATCGAAAACGTGGAAACAGGATCCTGGGCGGTCAGATGCACGGGCGATGCGGGCAGCTCGGCGTACTGCTCCCGGTCGGGCCTCAGCGGACGGAC
>JAILGY010000211.1:0-2788 GCA_024696325.1 bacterium
GACCGGAGAACCGCTGGGCGTGCGGCGTGAGCCGGGCGCGTCGGTCTTTGCCGGAACGGTGGTGGAAAGCGGCGAACTGCTGATCCGGGCGACCGGCGTCGGCGACAACACCCGGGTAAAGGGCATCGTCAAGTACATCGAAGAGTCGGAGAAGATCAAGGCCGGCATTCAGGGGAAGGCCGAACGGCTGGCCAACACCGCGGTTCCCTTCAGCTTCCTGCTGGCGGGCCTGGTCTGGCTTGCCACCCGCAACCTCACCAGGGCGGCCTCGGTGCTGCTGGTGGACTACTCCTGCGCGCTGCGGCTGGCCACACCGCTGGCAATTATGTCCGCAATGCGCGAAGGCGTGGAAAACAACATCCTGATCAAGGGTGGACGCTACCTTGAAGGACTGGCCGGAGCCACCACGGTGGTCTTCGACAAAACCGGCACGCTGACCAACTCTCGCCCCCAGGTTGCGGAAGTCATCCCGGCCAAGGGCTACGAGCGCGCGGAGATCCTGCGGCTGGCCGCCTGTCTTGAGGAGCACTTCCCGCATCCGGTGGCGCGGGCCGTCGTGCGGCAGGCGGAAGAGGAGCAGCTGATTCACGAGGAAGAACACGCCCGGGTGGATTACGTCGTAGCGCACGGCATCTGCACCCATGTGAACGAAAAGCGGGTGCTGCTGGGCAGCCTCCACTACATTCACAACGACGAGCATGTCGCCGTCCGGCATATGCGCGCCGAGGCCGATCGTCTGGCCGGCGCCGGATGCTCGGTGCTCTATCTGGCCAGCGACGGCAAACTGATAGGTCTTATCGGCCTCAACGATCCGCCGCGCCCGGAAGCACGGGAGGTGATCCAGGCCCTGCGCGAAGCGGGGATCCGGCGCATCGTCATGCTGACCGGCGACGACAAACGCGCCGCCAGCACCGTGGCCAGGCAACTGGGCATCGACGAATACCGGGCCGAGATTCTGCCGGTGGACAAGGCTGGCATTGTCACCTCCCTGCACGATGAAGGCGAAACGGTTCTGATGGTAGGCGACGGCATCAACGATTCCCCGGCGCTTTCCGCCGCCGACGCCGGCGTTACTTTGAAGGACGGCGCCGATCTCGCCCGGGAAGTGGCCGGCGTGGTACTCACCGCAAGCGATCTGCACCAGCTGCTTGCCGCCATCCAGCTGGGACGTTCCGCCATGCGCCGGATCCAGACCAACTTCGCGCTGACGCTCTCCCTGAACACGCTCTTCCTGGCGGGAGGCCTGGCCGGAGTTCTGGGACCCGGCATCTCCGCCCTGCTGCACAACCTGACCACGCTGGGCGTCTGTTTCAACGCCAGCCGTCACTTTCTGCCCAAAGGAGGAAACATCTGAATGAACAGCTCAATCATGCAGTACATCACCAGCTTTTTTGAGGGACGCGTGCGCATCCGCCATCCGGAACTGCGCAAAAGCGGCTGCGAGGAACAGATCTGGGCCCTGCTGGGCCAAATCCCCGGCATTCTCACCCTGACGGTGGAACAGAAGACCGGCTCGCTTCTTCTGGAATATGACCCGAAAGTCCTGCCGACCAACAAACTGTTGGAACTGGCCGAGCAGTGGTCCGCCGCCCATCCCGTCTGAAAAACAGTGGCTCGTCCGCTCCCTACATGAAACAAGGAAGGATTGTCCTATGATCGATACCTATGTGACCAGCAGCATCCAGGGACGAATGCGCATCCGCCATCCGGCCCTGCGCAACGAACGGGACGCCCTGCGCCTGAGCAATCTCCTGCAGGGTCAATCCGGGATTCTGGACATCACCGGCAACCGACGGACCGGTTCCCTGCTCGTCGAATACGATTCCCGGACGGCGCAGCCTGGCGACCTGCTGGCCATTTTTGACAACTGGCTGTCCAGACTTAACCAGTCTGCGGCCCCACCCGCCAGGGGTCTGCCTTTCATAAGCAAGCACCGTGCAGCCGTTCGCTGTCTCAACCGCGGCATGCTGGCCACGCTGGCCTTCTCCGTCATCATGGGCATGACGGGGCGCACCCGGGCCCACGTCGTTTCCGGAGGCCTGTTCGTGGCGGAAGCCCTGATGCATTCCTGGCTCTACCGTAAAAGACTGTAAGACCCTGTGAAAAAACTCGCCGTGTACAAAGAAAAAAAGCGAGGACCGGAAAAAGGGAGGAATTTTTCCTCCCTTTTTTTGTTTTAAAAGCCCAGAAGCTCGACGGCCAGTACCACCGCGCTGGCGCACAGTGCCACGGTCAGCAGGCCGCGCTCCTTCCAGGCCAGAGCCACCGCCGCCACAAAGCCCGCGAGCGCGGAAAGGCGGCTTGAGGTGGAGTACAGAATGGCGGGAAAGGTCATTGCCCCCAGCACCGCGTAGGGCATGTACATCAGGAACGAACGGACAAAACGGTTGGCAATCCGGCGTTTGCACAGGACAAAGGGCAGCATCCGGATCAGATAGGTGACACCCGCCATCACCAGCAGATAACGGCAGAACAGTCCGGTATCCGTCATGGGCTCGTCTCCTCTCCGGCTGTTTCCAGGGGCCTCAGCCAGGCAAACAGCGCGCTGGCGGCCACCGCGCAGACGACAATCGCCATCCCGGCGGAAAGGTTCTTCAAGATCGGCGCGTAGCGGAACAGAGCGCTCAGGCCCACCGCGCAGAACGTTACGCCCAGAACCGCGCGATCCTTGCGCATCGCGGGGACCACAATGGCCACAAACATCCCGTAAATGGCAATGCCCAGGGCGCTGATGACAATCGCGGGCAGAACGTTGCCCGCCACCGCGCCCACCGCCGTTCCAAACGAC
>JAILGY010000003.1:0-4808 GCA_024696325.1 bacterium
GCACCGGCTCATCGCCCTGCACATCCCCTTTGACCAGTGCCAGATGCTGCGCCTTGTCAATGACATTCTCATAACCGATGGCCTTGAACGTCCCCCCATAGGTGGTCGGCAACACCGTTTCGGCAACCCGGCGCACCATAATCTCATTGCGTATCCGGTAGGCCACCAGATCGGCGATACTCACAATCCGGATGCCGTGTTTCCGGGAAAATTCCTGCAACTGGGGACGACGCGCCATTGTGCCGTCCTCATTCATAACCTCGCAGATAACACCCGCCGGCTTCAATCCGGCCAGCCGCGCCAGATCCACGGAACCTTCCGTCTGTCCGGTGCGCACCAGCACGCCACCGTTACGGGCCCGCAGCGGAAAAACATGGCCGGGACGTGCCAAATCGGTGGCTTTCGCGCCATCCGCAATCGCCACCTGAATGGTGCGGGCGCGATCCGCCGCGGAAATGCCGGTGGTCACACCCTGGCGCGCCTCAATGGAAACGGTGAAGGCCGTGCCAAAGCTGGAGGTATTGTGCTGCACCATCAGCGGCAGATCCAGCAGATCGGCCTGTTCCTCGGTCAGCGACAAACAGATCAGCCCCCGTCCTTCCCGGGCCATGAAGTTGATGGCCTCCGGCGTCACCTTCTCGGCCGCCATGGTCAAATCCCCTTCGTTTTCCCGATCCTCGTCATCCACCAGAATAACCATCTTCCCGGCGCGAATATCTTCCAAAGCAGCTGCAATACTGGTTTCCACAGACATGGCTTAAAACATCCTCACAAAACGTTGGACCGCTTCCCGCGGCCTTGAAAAACTTTCTCCACCACTGAATACATTTTGTTTCCGCCGTCTTCTACAAAAAACCGTGCCCGGCCAAAAAGGCCTCGGTCAAAGTGTTTTCCCGAACCGCCACGGTCTCATTCGCCGCTGTCAGAAGACGTTCGGCAAATTTGGCAAAAATGTCGACTTCGATGTTGACCAGTTCCCCCACTTTCCGCTGCCGCAAGGTGGTCTTTTCCAGAGTATGGGGAATGACGGCGATGGCAAACCCGTCATCCGATACCGTGTTGACCGTCAGACTGATGCCGTCAATGGCAACCGATCCCTTCGGAACAAGATAGCGATTGACGGAAGACTCCATTTGAAATGCCATGCGGATTGCGTTGCCGTCAGCCCTGCGCGAAACCAGCCGTGCGACTCCGTCCACATGGCCGTACACCAGATGCCCGCCAAGCCGATCCCCCAGACGCAGAGCCCGCTCCAGATTGACCGCTGTATGGGGAACCAGAATTCCCAACGCCGTACAGGAGAAAGTTTCCGGCGACACATCGGCTTCAAAGGCATTGTCATGCAAGGCCGTAACCGTCAGGCACACACCGTTGACCGCCACGCTGTCGCCCAGCTGGATTTCGGCAAGCGGCAGCGAAGTTCGCACCGTCAAAACCAGTCCGCCGGCCTGGCGCCGCACCTCGCGCACTTCTCCCACATCCTCGATCAGACCGGTGAACATGCCACATCTCCCTCGATCAGCACATCGTCTCCCACCGGCGTCATCTGCACCCGGGAAAGCGGCATCGCATCGGCCATCCGCGGTACAGCGGCACCCGCAAACAGCGGCACACCGTCCCCGCCGCCCAAAATTTTCGGCGCGATGAACAGCATAAGCCGATTCACCAGCCCGGCCCGCCACAGGGAAGCGTTCAAACGGCTGCCGCCTTCCACCAGCACATGCTGGACGCCCCGGCGGCCCAGCTGCATCAAAACGGCCGTCATGTCCAAAACATCCTCCGCATCGGCCAGCCGCACAACTTCCGCGCCCTGCGCACGCAGACGCTCTGCCCGCTCTTCCGAAGCCCGTTCCGAGGTCAGGATCAGCGTTCCCGCTTCCGACGAGGAATGGAGCAGTCTGGCCGTTTCCGGCGTCTCCAGATCACGGTCGACAATCACCCGCAACGCATCGCGTCCGCCTTCCGGAAGGCGTGTGGTCAGCAGCGGATCGTCTTTCAGGACCGTACCCGATCCCACCATAATGGCATCCACTTCGTTACGCAACTGATGCACCTTCAAGCGGCTCATTTCATTGGAGATCCAGCGGGAGTCCCCGGAAGCTGTCGCCAGCCAGCCATCCAAAGTCAGCGCGGCCTTGAGCGTCACCAGCGGACGACCAGTCCGCATCCACTGGGCAAAGGGCGCAATCAGACGCCGGCACTCCTCTTCCAGCACACCGCACCGCGTGACGATACCGGCCGCGTTCAGACACGCCAGCCCCGCGCCATGCACCTTGAGGTTGGGATCCTGGCACCCCACAAAAACCCTTGCCACCCCCGCGCGAATGATGGCATCCGCGCAGGGCGGAGTTTTGCCCATATGCGAACAGGGCTCCAGCGTAACATAGAGATCCGCGCCCCGGGCACGCTGGCCAGCCTCCCGCAACGCATAGATCTCGGCATGAGGCATGCCCGCCGCAGGATGGAAACCACTGCCGACGATTTCACCGCCGGAGACCACCACCGCTCCCACCGCCGGATTGGGACTGGTTCTCCCCAGGCCTCGTCGCGCCAGTTCCAGCGCCCGTTTCATAAACCGCTCTTCACTGTCCATACGCAAAAGGCTTCTTTACTGCTGCTTCTTCAGCAGATCCTTCAGCTCCAGCATGAACTCGCCCAAATCCTTGAACTCCCGGTAGACTGAAGCAAAACGCACATAGGCCACCTGATCCACGTCGTGAAGCGCATGCATCACCGCCTCCCCGATGTCCTGCGTCTCCACTTCCCGCTCGCCACGTTCCAACAGACCGGCCTCGATCTGGTTCACCATCTCCTCAATCGTCGTGAGCGATACCGGACGTTTTTCACAGGCCCGCAAAATGCCGGCGATAATCTTCTGGCGATCGAAGGGCTCACGGCGTCCGTCTTTCTTCACTACCAGCAGCATCATCTTTTCCACCCGCTCGTAGGTCGTAAATCGCCGCTGACAGGAAACGCATTGCCTCCGCCGTCGGATGGCGTCTCCCTCTCCAAACAGACGGGAATTGGTCACTCGGGTTTCGGGAAAGGAGCAAAAAGGGCATTTCACCTCTGAACCGCCTTGTGTACTGCTAAGAAGAAAGTTTGACAAAGGAGATTTGCCCGGACAAGGTATCCAGAGCCTTCTCGTCCGGATATCCATCACCGTACACAACATGCCGCACACCTGCCTGAACCAGCATTTTGGCACAGATGAAGCAGGGGGAAACCGTACAGAACAACGTGGCGCCTTCGGTGCTGATACCATGCCGGGCTGCCTGAATAATGACGTTTTGCTCCGCATGGATGCCCCGGCACAGTTCATGACGTTCACCGGAAGGGATTCCAAGACGGGCTCGCAGACAGCCCACCGCCTCGCAATGCTCCATGCCGGAAGGAGCACCGTTATAGCCGGTGGCCAGAAGTCGTTTCTCCCGGACCAACACAGCACCCACCTGGCGGCGCAGGCATGTGGAACGCTTCGCCACCAGATGGGCAATCTCCATGAAATATTCGTCCCAGGATGGCCGTGTCATCACAGCAACTGGGTATACAGGGGGTGTTTACGGCAGAGTTCTGCCACTTCGTTCCGAATCGCCTGCAAACGGGCCTCATCGTCAACATGCGCCAAGGCTTGGGCAATCCACTCCGCCACCTGTTCCATATCCGCCTCTTTCAGGCCACGGGTGGTCGTTGCCGGCGTGCCGATACGGATGCCGCTGGTCACAAACGGCGAACGGGTATCAAAGGGCACCGCATTCTTGTTGACGGTAATGCCGGCCTTTTCCAGCGTGGCTTCCGCCACCTTGCCGGTCATTTCCGTACCGGAAAAATCCACCAGCATCACATGATTGTCCGTTCCGCCGGAGACCAGATTGAACCCGCGCTGCATCAGTCCCGCAGCCAAGGCTTTCGCATTTTTCACCACCTGCCGGGCATATTCCTTGAAAGAGGGCTCCAGAGCTTCTTTCAACGCCACCGCCTTGGCGGCGATTACATGCATGAGAGGACCGCCCTGAATACCGGGGAAGATATTGCTGTTCACCGTCTTGGCAAACTCTTCCCGGCACAGAATCATCCCGCCCCGCGGACCACGCAGGGTCTTGTGGGTCGTGGTGGTCACAAATTCCGCCCAAGGTACCGGGCTGGGATGTTCCCCCGCGGCTACCAGACCGGCGATATGCGCCATGTCCACCATAATCTTCGCCCCAACCGCATCCGCAATCTCACGGAACTTTTCAAAATCGATAATCCGGGGATAGGCGCTGGCACCTACCACAATCATCTTCGGCCGATGCTCCTCGGCCAAACGCTGCACCTCGTCATAGTCAATGCGCCCGGTCTCACGCTTAACCCCGTAAGGAACAATGTTGAAAAGCTTGCCGGAAAAGTTGACGGGAGAACCGTGGGTCAAATGTCCGCCATGGGCAAGATTCATGCCCAGCACCGTATCGCCCGGTTTGCAAACGCTGAAGTAGACCGCCATGTTGGCCTGGGAGCCGGAATGCGGCTGCACATTGACAGCTTCCGCCCCAAACAGCGCTTTTGCACGTTCGATGGCCAGGCGCTCCGCCACATCCACGAACTCGCACCCGCCGTAATAGCGCTTGCCGGGATAGCCTTCGGCATACTTGTTGGTCATGACCGAGCCTTGCGCCTGCATCACGGCTTCGCTCACAAAGTTTTCCGACGCAATAAACTCCAGACCCAGTTCCTGGCGTTCCGTTTCCCGCCGAATGGCAGCGGCAACTTCCTCATCAACCCGTTTCAGTTCCTCAAACATCGCCTCTCTCCTTGAACATTGCTTCCTT
>JAILGY010000004.1:0-10923 GCA_024696325.1 bacterium
CACCAATCACCATGCCCCATTTCTTCATACCGCAAACCTCCTTGCAAAAAAAATTGTGTTTCCTCTCCAACCTAATCTTTCCCTATACCACATCATGAGGAAAATATGGTTTATGTTTCCGTTTTTTTTCTTTTCCGGACCATTTTTTCCGGCTGGGGCTCCGTGTTTTCCGGCTGCTGTTTCCAGTCGCAGCCTTCCTGCGCACATTTACGGTACCGCCCATAACGTTTGCTGACCTTTTCCACCGTCACCGGGAATCCGCATTTGGGGCAGGGCTCGGGCACCGGCAGATCCCACAGCGCGAATTTGCAGTCGGGGTAACGGCTGCAGGAGTAAAAGATCTTGCCGTACCGGCTTTTCTTCTCCTGCATCTTCCCCTCATGGCACTGGGGACAGGCAACCCCGATTGTCCTGGGCTTGTTGAGCGGCTGGATATTTTTGCAGGCGGGATAGGCCGAACAGGCCAGAAACTTGCCGTAACGTCCGGTCTTGATCAGCATGGGCGCTCCGCATTTGTCGCATTTTTCCTCGGAGGTCTCCACCTCCTGCGGCTCTCCCGAAGGCGCCAGCGATTCCGTGAAATGGCAGGCTGGGAATCCGGAACAGGCCAGAAAACGCCCGGAACGTCCCAGTTTGATGACCAGCTTGCTGCCGCACTCCGGACAGACGCGATCGGTATCGACGCTGGTCACCTCCTGCTTGCTGACCTCCACTTCCTTCTGCTTGAGCAGACTGATAAAGGGCTCCCAGAATTCGGCCAGCACAGGACGCCAGCCTTTTTCGCCCCGGGAAACCTCGTCCAGTTCTTCTTCCATGGAGGCGGTAAACTCGTAATCCACATATTTGAAGAAATGCTTGGTCAGCAGATCGCTGACAACCATTCCCAAATCTTCCGGGAAAAACGTCCGTTTCTCCAGCCGGGCGTACTGGCGTGTCACCAGCGTGTTCATGATCGGCGCATAGGTGGAGGGGCGGCCAATGCCGTTTTCCTCAAGCGTCTTGACGAGCGTCGCCTCCGTGAAGCGGGGCGGAGCCTGGGTAAAATGCTGGGCGGGTTCCACGGAACTGCAGTCCAGCTTTTCGCCCGTCTCCAGCGGAGGAAGTCTCTTCCCGTCTTCATCCTCCGCGCTGTCGTCGCGCTCCTCGATGTAGACCTTCATAAAACCGGGGAAACGCACCACCTGGCCCGTTGCCCGCAGCACAAAGCGATCGCCGCACGAAATATCCACCGTTGTGATGTCCAGAAGCGCCGCGGCCATCTGCGAAGCCACGGCTCTGCGCCAGATCAGATCATAGAGCTTGAACTGGTCGGGCGTCAGGTGCGCCTTCACCTTGGAGGGCAGATTGGCAAACGAGGTGGGACGAATGGCCTCGTGCGCCTCCTGGGCATTTTTGGCCCGGCTCTTGAACACCCGCGGCGCCGCCAGCGCATACTCCTTGCCGAAGTTCCCGGTGATGACGGCGCGCGCCTCCTTCACGGCATCCTGCGACAAGGCCACCGAATCGGTACGCATGTAGGTGATGAGGCCCACCGGCCCGTTGCCGATATTCACCCCCTCGTAGAGCTTTTGCGCCACACTCATGGTCTTGCCAGCCAGAAAGCCCAGCTTGCGGCTGGCTTCCTGCTGCAGGGTACTGGTGGTAAACGGCGGCGCGGGATTACGCTTCTTCTCCTTGGCGCTCACCGCCGCGACCTGGAACGGTCCTTTTTCCATTTCGGCCGCCAGGCTTTCGGCCTGTTCCTGATTGGCGATGGCAAACTTGTCGAGTTTCTTGCCATCCAGCGCGTACAGCATCGCGGAAAATTCGCTCTTGCCCTTCCCGCCCAGATGCGCCTCAATGGTCCAGTACTCCTGCGGCTTGAAGGCCTGGATCTCCTTTTCCCGCTCGCAGATAAGCCTTAAAGCCACCGACTGCACACGCCCGGCGGAAAGACCGTAGCGGATCTTTTTCCAGAGAAAGGGCGAGAGATTGAAACCAACCAGATAGTCGAGGATAGAGCGCGCCTGCTGCGCGTCTACCAGCGGATGGGAAATGTCCCGCGGCTCCTGCATCGCGCGGGTGATGGCGCCTTTCGTAATTTCATGAAAGGCCACCCGGCGCACCACCGGATGCGCTCCCTCTTCCGGAATATTGAGTGCCTGCAGCAGATGCCAGGCAATGGCCTCGCCTTCGCGGTCGGGGTCGGTGGCCAGAATCAGTTCGTCGCAGCCGCGCGATTCCCTGAGAATCGTTTCCAGATGCGCCTTGCTTTTGGGGAGGATTTCGTATTTCGGCTCAAAATCGTGTGCCACATCCACCGATCCGCGCCGGCTCGGCAAAGCCCGCACATGTCCGTACGAGGCCACCACCTTGAACCCGTCTCCCAGAAATTTTTCAATGGTCTTCGCCTTGGCCGGCGATTCCACAATGACCAGCGTTTTCGCCATATTTCGCTCTGTCCGCACTACAATACAAAAAAGCCACGGTCTTCACCGTGGCCATGTCGTCAACGAATATTCCTCTGCGCGCCCATTCATAACACCACGCCCGGCTTTCAAACCCGTTTTCAACTTATTTAAGGATGAAGTGCATACCGGGTAACCGCGTCACCACTCCCCGCAGTTCCAAGTCAAGCAACCTAGCGGAAACATCGCTGGGTGTCAAGCCGCTCTGCTGAATAAGCTCGTCCACATGGCGGGGCGCACCGGCCAGCAAGCGGCAGAGGACGGCATCTTCCTCCAGCAGGGAGGGCGCTCCGGCGGAAGCGTCTTCCGTGGAACCGGGTGTTTCCCGCCGGAGAGGGCGGCCCGGTTTCACCTGCTGCTTCAGCCCCAGCGGTCCCAGCAGATCGCCGAGTTCCATCACCAGATGCGCGCCATCACCCAGCAGCCGGTTGGCACCGGTACTGCTCTCGGCATAGACCGGTCCCGGCACGGCGAACACTTCCCGCCCATTTTGCAGGGCAAAATCGGCTGTAATGAGCGCGCCGCTGGTCGCAGAGGCCTCAACGACCAGCACGCCGCGCGCCAGTCCCGCGATGATGCGGTTGCGGGCGGGAAAATGGCCGGCCAGCGGCTTCGTTCCCGGCGGATATTCGCTAATCAGCATGCCCTGCGCGCAAATTCTTTCCAGCAGTTCGCGATGTTCCGCCGGATAGGCCACGTCGATGCCGCAGCCCAGCACCGCGATCGTTTTCCCGCCCCCGTCAAGCGCGCCAACATGGGCGGAACCGTCAATGCCGCGCGCCGCGCCGCTGACAATGGTGAGCCCGGCACGGGCCGCCCCCCTGCACAAGTCCCGGGTAAAGGCCAGCATGGCCGCCGTGCCCTTGCGGGTTCCCACCACCGCCAGGCAATTGCCGGTTTCGCAGGAACCGCGGGTGAAAAGGATCGCCGGCGGGTCGTAGATCTCCCGCAGCAGAGCCGGATAGTCGGGGCTGTGCCAGGTAAGCACTTTTGCTTTCACTTTTTCCAGCGCCGTCACCACACCTTGCAAGGCCCGGTCGTTTCTGCCAAGACCGCGCCCTATTTCCTCCGGTACTCCCGCACTCTTAAGCCATCCGGATGGACCCGCGCGCAAGGCCTCCTCGCTAGAGGGATACATCTTCATCAGATCCCAAAGGCGCTTGCGCCCGATTCCGGGTGTCAGCGCGATCCGCAGCCAGCCCAGCGTCTCGTCATCCATTGCCGTTTTTGCCTTCGCCCCCGGTTATTTTTCATCCCTCATTCATCGCCCAGGTATTTTCCGGGCAGCAGATAGTTGCGCACGTAGTCGGCAACGGCATCCTCCAGCCTCGTAAACGGCGCGGCAAAGCCCGCCGCATGCAACTTTTCCACCGCCGCGCAGGTGTAGTACTGATAGCGCGGCCGCAAGCTTTCCGGCATGTCGATGTAGGTGATCCGCTCCGGCATCTCAAGCGCCGCAAAAAGCGAGCGGGCCAGATCGTTCCAGGAACGGGCCACCCCGCCGCCGATGTTGAAGATTCCCGTGGCCTGCGGATGCTCCATCAAAAAGACCGTCGCGGCGGCGGCGTCCTTGACGTAGACGAAGTCGCGCAGCTGTTCGCCGTCGGCGTAATCGGGACGGTGCGAGCGAAAAAGTGTCATGCCCCCGGTTTCGCGGATCTGCCCGAAGGCTTTGTGCACCACCGAACGCATATCCTGCTTGTGGTGTTCGTTGGGGCCGAACACGTTGAAGTACTTGAGCCCCGTCACCTTGTCCAGAAGCCCCTGCCGCAGCAGCCAGAGATCGAAGATCTGCTTGGAATAGCCGTAGGCGTTCAGCGGACGCAATTTTGGCAGCAATGCTCTGTCGGTGTCGTCGAAGCCCAGCGTACCGTCGCCGTAGGTGGCGGCGCTGGAAGCGTAGACGAAACGCGCGCCGTGTTCCAGCGCGAAGCGGCACAGCAGCTTGGACCACTCGAAATTGTTCTTTATCAGGTAGGAGGCGTCGCGTTCGGTGGTGGAAGAACAGGCGCCCAGATGAATAACCGCCTCCAACGGGCCGGCCTCCAGCGGAAAACGTTTTTGCTCCAGCAACCCGAAAAACGTCTCCTTCTCAAAGTAGTCGCGGAAACGAAGCGGCGCCAGATTGCGCCACTTTTCGCCGTCGCGCAGATGATCGACCACGATGATGTCGTCGCGTCCCTGGCGGTTGAGCTGCCAGATAACCGCGCTGCCAATAAGTCCGGCTCCGCCGGTAACAAGAATCATAACGTCATTCCTTTCATCGTCAAAAACTGTGTACCACTCCCGGCCTCATCCCTGTCGCCTGCGCTCCACTCCCGTTCCGCGCACCTGCGCCAGGGCCTCGCCCGGGAGGCCACCTGTTCAATGCCCTGGGGAGAGGGCAAGACGGAAACCGATGTGGCTGATGCGGGAGCCCGGCGAGTAGTAGTTCCGGTAGGCCGACCGGCAGTACCTGGCGTCGTTGCCCCAGCTGCCACCGCGAAGCACACGACGATCCTTGCCTTCTTTTGGTCCCCGAGGATCTACAACCACACCGGCACTGTAGTCCCCATACCAATCCTGCACCCATTCCCACACGTTCCCGTACATATCATACAGGCCCCAGGCATTTGGCTTCTTTTGCCCTACCGAGTGGGTCTCGCTGCCGGAATTGCCGTCATACCAGGCGTAATCCTCCAGCAAATTCTCGTCATTCCCAAAACAGTACCGCTCTGTCGAACCGGCACGCGCCGCATACTCCCACTCCGCCTCTGTAGGCAGACGATAGCGGTTGTGACCTTCCTTCTCATTCAGTTTGCGAATGAACTCCTGCACATCATTCCAGCTCACATTCTCCACAGGACGAAGCGGATTCTCAAAATGGCTCGGATTGTGCGGACCCAACAAACCGAATAATCTTTTCCCCATCACCGCCTCCCACTCCGCCTGAATTACTTCGTACTTACCCAGACAAAAAGGCCGGGAAATCGTCACCTTATGGCGCGGTTTTTCTCTATCAAACAATCGGGCCATTTCGTCATCATCAGCAGAACCCATCCAAAAAGTCCCGGCGGGAACCAGCACAAACTCCATGCCGATGCTGTTCGTCCAAATCTTGCCAGACGATGAAGCAAAACCCAGCTCCCTTAATGCCTGTTCAAGTCTCTCTCGTCTCTCCTGCTCTTTCCTTCTTTTTCTCTCCTGGTCCCTTCTTTCCTGCTCAAGTCTCTCCTGTTGCTCTCGTCTTTCCCGATCCGCCAGAGCTCTTCTTTCCTGTTCCTCTCTCTTCTGCCTCTGTTCCTCTCTCGCTATGGCTCTTACTTGTTCGTATTTTCTTCTTTCTTGTTCTCTTCTTTCCTGCTCAAGTCTCTCCTGCTCTTCCCTTCTTTTTCTCTCCTGTTCTCTTCTTTCCTGTTCAAGTCTCGCCTGCTCTTCCCTTCTTTTTCTCTCCTGTTCTCTTCTTTCCTGTTCTTCAACAGTTACCGGTACATCAGGCGATGAAGATACATATTTCGCAATGTTTCCAATCGTCGTATTGCCTTGCAAAGAAGGGCAGTAGTAGTTTTGGGGACGTAAATAAAAATCAAGGAATCCGGCTATACGTTCCTGTGGCTTTCCTTTCAGGCTTTCCAGCACAAGCCTCAAATCCTGTACCGATTTTGACGTCTGCCCCTGTTGCTTGTAAAAATCGAGGTAGGAAAGCAAAACACCATTCTCAATGGAATCCGCTATTTTCTGTTCCATCGCCGTCACCGGTTGGCGCTTCAACACCTTCCCGGCAAAGAGCAGCAGGTTCTCAAGCGTGATTAGATGTCCGCCAAAGGCGAAAGGCACATCACCGCCAAAGCGCTGCGCGAAACGGAACACTTTTTCATCAGGATCTTCCGTGCCGGACATGACCTTGTCCATATCCACAATGGCGTCAAATTCATCGTTCTTTTCGAGCCATTGCTTGACATAGCCGCGCATCAAAAATTCCCTGCCCTTTTCCCAAGACTGCTCATCTTTCAGAAAAGCGGCGGCCAGATCGGCCAGGCTTTGATATGGCTTGTCCATGAACTTAATGGATTTGAGAGCCGAACTGCCTGCGGACGGCTGCGTATTTGCCGCCGGAGTACTTTCAAAGTGCTGCGGTATGCCTCGTTCCCCGGAAAACCAACGCACTACCTGCTCATAGCCCCAGCGTTTTTCCGGATCGCGCGTCAAAAGCCCTTGAAGCAGTTCCTTCCGCCCGGCATCCAGATTTTCGGGAACCGGCACCGGCTCCGTGGCAATAGCATAGGCAATGATATTGTTGCTGAGGCCCTTGAAGGGATGCGCCCCGGAAGCGATTTTCAGCAGGATCATCCCCAGGCCCCACCAGTCGGCGGGCCGCCCCATGCCGCCGCTGTAGGATTCCGGCGACTGGTACATGGGCGTGCCGCGCACCTGCGTGAACTTTTTCGACATGTCCGAATCCAGAGCGGTGGCAATGCCGAAGTCGATCAGCACCAGATTCAGCGGATGCACGGAACGCAGAAGGATATTGGAAGGCTTGAGATCAAGGTGCAGCAGGTTGTTCTGGTGCAGGGCGTGCAGGGCTTCGGTCAACTCGCGCGCCACATCGTTAAAAAAGGTTGCCTGCTGCACATCGGTGAGCGGGGAACGATCCGCCATGAGGGCTTGCAGGGAACCGTTTGCCACATACTCCTGAATCTCATACCAGCGCCCGCTTGCGGCGTCAAAATCCGCGTCGAAGAGACGGATAAACTCATGCGGATGGCTTTCACTTAAGGCCCTGATGGCCAGCAGAATATCTCGTTTCGGATTGATGCCGTAACGGTACTGCTTGAGGATGTACTGTGTCCCTTCCTTCTCCACGACGAAGATATCCGCCTCGCTGCCCTTGGTCGGCAGCTGCCGGACGATGCGGTAGTCCTGGAAAGTCGAACCTATGCCGACGCAGCCCATCCCCGTAACAGTCTGTCCTTCCCGGAGAGTTGCGGCGGCGTTCTGTTCTTCACGCACTGTGGCATTTTGGTTTTCCCGTACAGTGGCATTCTGATCTTCGCGGATGGTCTCATCGGACATGGGGCTCTCCTTCAGACGATGTAAATGACAATGTCATGCACTCGGTGCAGCCCACGGTAAATGTCTGTGGAATCCTCGTCTCACTGTTGATTCGGCGTTTCCCGCTTTTATATAGTCGTTTTTCCACTCGGGAACCCGTTCTTCCAGCATATCGTCAACCTCCTGCCGGTCATGGAACACAATTAATGCTTCACGTTTTCCAAGACATCCATAAACTCTTCAAGCGAGGCTGCCTGCCAGGCGCACCGAACCAGACGGCGCAGAACCTCCGTGCCGGTAGTCGCCGCAAGATAATCGCTCACCGCCTGCGGCACAGTACCAAAACGGGTCTCCAGAGCATCCAACAGAACCGTTTCCATACCTTCCTCGCGGCCCAATGTCATGCCTTCCTCACGGCCCAACGCTATGCCCTCTTCCCGGCCTAACGTTATGCCTTCTTCCCTGCCCAATTTCCTGCCTTGCCAGATATAGTCGTTTTTCCACTCGGGAACCCGTTCTTCCAACATATCGTCAACCTCCTGCAGGTCATGGAATTCTTCCACATCCTGCGCAATGTCCATCCGTCTCAGCACCACACGATGCAGCCACACTGTAAATTCGCGTCGCAAACCCTGATATTTGGAATCGGACAAACGCCCAATCAGTTCCTTGATAATTCCGCGTGCCTCGTCCACATTTCGCGACCGCTCAAGACGCACAAGCAGAGCCGCAAGGCCGGTTGCACGTTCCAGTGTCTCCGGCGAAGTTTGCCCCTCATCCAGCAGGAAATACCGGTGCCGTGGGCAAAAGGCCCGCAAACTGCCGGGCATGTTCGCAAACAGTTCTGAAACATTCTTTGGCGCCTGCCAGCTCCGGCTGCCATTGTAGATCACCAGAGGAAAAACCGGCGGCAAACCTTCCTTTTGCTCAACCTGCCCGGATTTTACCAGATCGAGCAGCAAAAGCGCCGTATAGGAAAGCATCCTGAGCGCCATCCAGTGGTCTGGCGTACTCTGGAATTCCAGAAGCAGGGCTACGTAGCACCACCGGCCCTTCTTCCAGCCCACCCGCCAGACGATATCGTCATGCCGCTCGCGCAGATCCCCGGTCACCCAGGAGCCCGGATACCGCTCCAGCGTGGAAAGATCCAGCTCGGATACGAAATCTTCCGGCACAAAGTCCCGCAAGAGCGAGGCAACCATCTCCGGATTGCTGAAAAACTGTTTATAGGCCGCATCATGCGGCACACGTTCCGGGCACACTTCAACCTCATCAAAAAAAATCTTACGGAGCGAAACTATCCAGCAGCTCCTCGCAGCGCCTCCGGTCCTTTTCCTGAAAGGGCCCGACGACAACGCAGCGCAGGTTGGACGCGGTAAAGAAACGGCGGGCTGTTTGCAAAAGCGAAGAGGGTGTCTCAGCCGCAATTTCGCGGCGATCCACCGCAATGGTCTTCAAATCGCCCGCCATCAATCCCCAACCGTACCGCGCCGCCAGATCCTCGGCCTGATCCCGCTCGAACTCCAGATCGAAAAGCAGGCCGCGCACCGCGTGTTCCAGCTCTTCCGCGCCAACTTCAAAACGGCACAGCTGCGCAAGGATGTCCAGCGTTTCCTGCAAAGTCGCCACCAGCTTGTCGGGAGAGACCGCCGCCGTCACGGCAAAATGCCCGACATCGGCGTACTGGGTCACCACGGCGTCTACCGTGTAAACCAGGCCCAGGTCCTCCCGCAGACGACGCATCAGACGGGAAGTCATGCCTCCAACCAGCAGCTGGCGCAAAAGCCGCAGGGAGGCTCCGCAAGCAGTCCCGCGCCCAGGGACGGCAAAGCCCAGCCGCAGTTCCACCTGGGAATCGGGATTTTTCACCCAGGACGAGCGCGCCTTCGCCCCGCCGGAATCCGCGGGAAGCGGCAGGGGCGCAGGCGGCCCAGCCGGCCAGTCGCCAAAATGCCGTTCAACCGCGCGCAGGACCGCTTCACGCTGAACCCGGCCCACCACCGTCACCAGCGTATTGCCCGGAGTGTAGAACGCGGCATAATGCCGCAGCAGATCTTCGCGTCCAAGCGCCGCTATCGTTTCGGGCGTACCGACAACCGGCAAGGCCAGCGGATGGCCCGGCCAGCAGAGCTCCGCCAGCAGCTGGACGCTGCAGATCATTTCTCCCTGTTCATTGCGATCTTCCAGCGCCTCTTCCAGAATAATCTCGCGCTCCACATCCAGCTGCTGCAAAAGCGGGCGCCGCAAAAGCGAGGCAAAGAGCGAAACCGCTTCGTCAAGGCAATCCGGATGCAGGCGGGAAAAGACGCAGGTCATTTCGGCATCCACCCAGGCGTTGGCCGCACCGCCGATCCGTTCGAAGGCCTCGTCCAGAAGAACCCCCGTGGGATAGTCCTCCGTCCCCCGAAACAGCGCATGCTCCAGGAAATGGGAAATGCCAGCCTTTTCCGCGGTTTCATAGCGGCTTCCCACTCCCACGTAGCAGCCCATCTCCACCCGATGCAGATGCGGCATTTCCACGGTCACAACCCGCAAACCGCCGGGGAGAATATCCAGTGCGTATTCGCCCGCCTCAGCCATTCCGCAACCAGCGCGCCGCATCCACGGCATGGTAGGTGATAATCAGATCCGCTCCGGCGCGACGCATGGCCTGCACATTTTCCAGCACGATTCGCCGCTCGTCCAGCCAGCCCCTGGCGCTGGCCGCCTTCACCATCGCATATTCGCCGGAAACGTTGTAGACCGCCAGGGGATGCAGGAAGCGCTCACGCAGGTCCCGCACCAGATCCAGGCAGGAAAGCGCCGGTTTGACCATCAGGATATCCGCGCCTTCTTCTGCGTCCAGCGTGGCCTCACGCAGGGCTTCGCGCCGGTTGGCCGCATCCATCTGGTAGCCCGAGCGGTCGCCGCTCTGCGGCGCGGAAGCGGCGGCTTCGCGGAACGGGCCATAATAGGCGCTGGCGCACTTGACCGAATAGCTCATGATGGCCGTTGCACACAGATCCGCTTCGTCCAGTGCCTTGCGAATGACGCCCACCCGGCCGTCCATCATGTCGCTGGGGGCAACCATGTCCGCACCGGCGCGCGCATGGGCCAGCGCCATTGCCGCAAGCTGGCGGCAGGACGCATCGTTGTCCACCTCGCCCGCCTTTAAAATACCGCAGTGCCCATGCGTGGTGTACGCGCACAGGCAGACGTCCGTTATCACCACCAGCTGGGGAAAAGCCCTCTTCAGGATTCGCACCGCCTGCGGCACAAGGGCCTCGTCCGTGCAGGCGACAGCGCCCCTTTCATCCTTGCTGTCCGGTACGCCGAACAGCAGCACTGCGCCCACGCCCAGCTCCAGCGCCCGTCCCACCGTGTCCGGCAGGGCTTCAAGCGGCCAGTGCCATACCCCCGGCAGGGAATCCAGCTCGCGCGGTTCCTTTTCGGTTGTGACAAACAG